>JAQSWN010000344.1 GCA_029266615.1 Polyangiaceae bacterium | reverse complement strand
CTATCTCCCACAATATCTCCAACGGCAACACCGTCGGTTACAAGAAGCAGCGCGTCGACTTTCAGGATCTGCTTTACCAGACCGTGCGCCAAGCCGGCACGCCGACGGGTCCGACGACGATGTCGCCGACGGGCCTGCAACTCGGCACCGGCGTTCGCGTCGTCAGCACCTCGCGCATGTTCCAGCAGGGCACCATCCTGCAAACCGGCAATCAGCTGGACGTCTCGGTCGAAGGCAACGGCTTCCTCGTCGTGCAGCAGAACGACGGAACGCCCGCTTACACGCGTAACGGCGCGCTACGCACGGACGGCGACGGCCGCATCGTCACCGCGGAAGGCTTGCCGCTGGATCCGCCCATCACGATCCCGCCCGACGCGCTCAACGTCGCGATCTCCTCGAACGGCACCGTCTCCGTCACCATGCCCGGGCAAACCACGCCGAGCGACGTCGGGCAGATTCAGCTCGCCAACTTCGTGAACCCTTCCGGCATGCAGGCCATGGGGCACAACTTGCTCACGCCCACGCGCGCGAGCGGGGAAGCGCAGCTCGGCGAGCCCGGCGCCGACGGCCGGGGCACCCTCATGCAAGGGGCCGTCGAGCAGTCCAACGTCGACATCGTCGAAGAGATGATCGGCCTCATCAGCGCTCAGCGCGCCTACGAAATCAACTCCAAGGTCATCACCACCGCGGACGACATGCTGCGCGCCGCCACGCAGTTGAGGTAATCATGAGCGCCGTCGTCACTCGCCTGTTTCTGTCCCTCTCTCTCGTCGCCGTCGCCGCCAGCGCGGACGAGGGCCGCATCGTGCGCGGCGCTCAAGTTCGCTTGTCGGACCTGGTAACAGAGCTGCCGTCTTCGGTGCCGGACCTCGAGGTCGTCGCGGCGCCGCCGCCCGGCAGCTCGCGCACCATCGCCCGCGGCGAGATCTTGGACGCGGCGGACAAGAGCGGTGTCAGCCTCAAGCAGCTGCGCTTGCCGAACAGCGTGCGCGTCACCAGCGCCGCCAAGCGCTGGAGCACGGAAGAGCTCGCCACCGCGGCGACTCCGCACCTCTTGGGCGTCTTGCCCGTCGGCGTCACGGTGCGGCGCGCCCGCGCCACCGCCAAGGCCGTCACCTCACCCAGCGCGACCATCACCGCCGTGCGCGTCTCCAAGCTGCCGCGCCGGGAAGGCCAGCACCTGACCACCGCCACCATCGAGCTATCCAACGACGGGCAGATCGTCGCGCGCGTTCCCTTCCAGCTTTCGCTCGAAATTCCCGCTTCCGCCGCGGTGGCGACCGTCACCAAGGGCTCGCGCCTCCAGCTCATGATCGAGAGCGGGCCGGCGCGAATCAGCGCGACCGCCATCGCCCTGAGCGACGGTGAGATCGGCGACACTTTGCAGTTCCGGGTCGCGTCGACCAACAAGATCCTCCACGGCAAAGTCGTGGACGCGGCGTCTGCGCGGGTGGTCCAATGAAACGGGCTCTGAGCGTCGTGCTGGCGGCGGCCACGCTTTCGGCGTGCGGCCCCAACCACATCGCCCCCTTCACGGCCCGTGAGCGGGCCTACAAGTCCGGAGAATATGCGGCGACGCAGCAGCAGAACAAGCCCGCTACCGGCTCGATCTTCAGCGACGCGCAGGCCGGCTATTTGGAAGATACCCGCGCGCTCCGGGTCGGCGACATCGTGCTGGTCCGCATCAACGAGAAGGCGGACGCGCAAGGCGGCGCCACCACCAACCTCTCCAAGGACTCCAGCCGCTCCGCGGGCGTGGAATCGCTGCTCGGCTTGGTGCCCGCGATCCAGAAGGCCTACCCCAACATCGACCCCAAATCCCTCTTGGAAATGGCGTCCAACTACGACTTTGCGGGCGAGGGCAAGACCCAGCGCGCCGGCACGCTGAACGCGGTCATTGGCGTGCGCGTCAAGCATGAGCTGCCGAACGGCGACCTGTACGTCGAGGGGACGAAGGTCGTCATGATCAACTACGAAGAGCAGCACCTCTACATCTCGGGCGTCATCCGCCCGCCGGACATCGCGCCGGACAACTCCGTCGACTCGTCGCTCATCGCCGACGCGCGCGTCGAGTTCACCGGCCGCGGCGACATCGACGATCAGGTCGAGCGCGGCTGGCTCAACAAGATATTGGACGCGGTCAACCCGTTCTGATGCGAAGCTCCGCCAAAACTCCGTCGCGTGACGTAACGCTCCTGGCGCGCCGCTCGCCCTCCGCTCTAGCGTCGCTCCATCGTAAGCTCGCCCGCCACGGCCGCAAGAAGCCGCCCGGCACGCGCAGTGCAAGCTCGCGCAACGTGCTCAAGCTCCTCGCGGGTCTGTTCGTCGCGCTCTTCCTCCTCGCGCCCGGCAACGCTCGAGCGGACAAAGTGCGTGACCTGGTAGACATCGTGGGCGCCCGAGAAAACCAGCTCCTCGGCTATGGGGTCGTCACCGGCTTGAACGGCACGGGAGACGACATCTCGTCGCCGTTTGCCATGCAGTCGCTGCGCGCGCTCTTGCGCCGCTTGGGCGTGCAGGTGGATGCCCGGCAGATCCGCCTCAAGAACGTGGCCGCGGTGATCGTCACCGCCAACATCCCCGCCTTCGCGCGCAACGGCTCCAAGCTGGACGTCGTCGTGTCGTCGATGGGCAATTCCAAGAGCCTTCGCGGCGGGGTGTTGGTACAGACGCCGCTGCGTGGCGCGGACCGTAAGACCTACGCGGCGGCGCAAGGACCTCTCGTGCTCGGCGGCTTCTCGGCTTCCGGCAGCTCGGGCAGCTCGGTGCAAGAGAACGTGACGACGACCGGGCGCATCCCGAGCGGCGCCATCATCGAGCGCGAGATCAAGACGGTGTACGCCACGGACGGCAAGGTCACGCTCGCGATTCGCGCCCCCAACTTCGATACGGCCATGCGCGTCGCGGAGGGCCTGAACAAGGCCATGGGCGAGGGCACCGCCCGCGCGCTGGACGGCGGCTCGGTCGAGATCAAGGCCCCGAGCGAGCTCAAAAACAAGCCCGTTGAGCTCATCTCCAAGTTGGGCGACGTGGACGTGGAGCCCGGCAGCCTGGCGCGGGTCGTCGTCAACGAACGCACCGGCACCATCGTGGCCGGCGGTGACGTCCGGCTCTCCCCCGTCGCGATCGCACAGGGCGGCATCACCATCGCGGTGAAGGAGAGCAAGGAAGTCTCCCAGCCGAACGGCGGCGGCTTCATCAACGGCGGCACCACCGCGACCGTGCAGCGCACCGACATCGAGACCACGGAGCAGAAGCCGCCCGCGCTCACTTATGTGAACGGCGCTGCGTCTCTGGCCGAGGTCGCGCAGGCGCTGTCGACCTTCGGGGTCACACCGCGCGAGCTCGGCAGCATTCTGCAAGCGCTCAAGGCTGCTGGCGCGCTTCGTGCAGAGGTTATCGTTCAATGACCTTCCCTCTTTCGGCAGTGAACGGGGCCCAGGCGGCGGGCGCGGCTGAGAAGGCCGAGCAAGCCACCGATCCGAAGGCGCTCAAGGCGGCCAAAGACTTCGAGGCCATCTTTCTGCGCACCCTGCTCAGCTCGCTGGAGAAGACCACCTCCATGAGCGGTGGCGGCAAGCTGACGACTGGCCAAAGCACCTACGGCTCGATGGTCGTCGGGGCGATGGCCGACCAGATCTCCGGTACGGGCGGAATCGGCCTTGCCGACATCGTCGCCAAGAGCCTGGCGAGCCACTCACCGCAAATTTCTTCCGACACGAAGCCTCCGAAATAATTAGCTTTTCAGACCACATTGCCCCATTCGCGATTTTCTTCTCAAGCCCCTCAGGTCACAGCCGTTCACTCGGACGAAGACCTATGCGCGGACACCACGCGCACCAGGAGGCGATAAATGAAAGGCATCACGGGCAACCCGGTTCTCGACGCTTACGGCAGGATGGCGGTAGGCCCCGTCGGGGGTGCGCGTCCGGCGCAAGCGGTGGAGGCGGTGAGCAGCGTGTCGGGTCCCAGCACCCCGGCCGCGGAGTTCAGCATCTCCGCGGGCGCTCGAGACATGGCGGCCAGTGGTCGCTTCGACGCGGACAAGGTCGCGGCGCTGAAGTCGCAGATCGCGGAAGGGCAATTCAAGATCGATTCGCAGGACGTGGCTCGTCGCATGCTCGACGCGTTGGGCTGATACCCCTTAGGGGGTGCCCCACGAGCATTGCGCATTCTCCCCGTGCTGCGGGACAAGGACACTCAACGTGCAGGCAGAAGCGCATAAAACCCAGCTAAAAGCGACGCTCGAGGAGCTCTTGCGCCTCCACGCGGAAGAGGCTCTCGCCCTGCGTCGACTGGCTCGCGACGAGCTTGACGCTCTGACCGACAGAAAGCTGTCGCTCTGGGAGCAGCTTCGCGCCATCTGCGTGGAGTGCCCGCCCGGGCCGGACGAACGCGATGCGCTCGAGCGCATCCGTCGCGCCGCGCTGCACAACCAAATTCTCCTTCACCACGCTCGAGACGCCGTTCGCACCATCCTGCAGAGTGCGAGCGGACAGCCGCTGAGCTCCCCCAGCAACCGCCCCAGCGCCGTGCAGGACGGCCTGCGCGTGGATTTCCGAGGCTGAAGCATGGGGTCACTCAACCAGCTGCTCTACACCGCGCGCGACTCGCTCTCCGCGCAGTCCTACGGCCTGAACGTCACGGGCCAGAACATCACGAACGTCAACACGCCCGGCTATGTCCGGCGCGACCCGTTGCTCGAGACCCGCGCGCTCGGCACCGCCACGACCGGCACCGTGACCGCGAATGGTCTGCGCCGCGCGACCGACGTCTACATCGAGCGGCGCGAGCTGACCGCGCGCGGCAGCGCTTCCGCAGCCTCCGAGCACGACAAGCAGCTCGCTTCGGTGGAGGCCTTGTTCAACGACCTCGGCGCAACCGGTATGGGCGGCGTGCTGGACGGATTGTACTCTTCGTTCTCGGCGCTCGCCGCGAACCCGAACGACCCCACCGCGCGCACCGCCGTCTTGGGCGCGGCCGACGCCTTTGCCTCGCGCGCCAACTCCATCGGTAACTCGCTCTCGGATCAGAAGAACGAGCTCTTCAAAGCCGCGCAGGACACCGCTACGCAGGTCAATCAGGCCGGCGAGAGCATCTCGGTGCTGAACCGGCGTATCCTCGCCGCAGAAGCCCAGGGCGAAGACGCCGCCGACCTCAAAGACCAGCGCAACAACTTGCTGCTCGGCTTGTCCCAATTGGTGGACGTGCGCACCATCTCGGACGTCAAAGGCAGCATCGTCGTGCAAGTCTCGGGCGGCACGCTGGTCGACGGCGTGGACGCCCGCAAGATGGACATCGGGCTGCAGGACGACGGCTCGCTCAAGGTCACCATCGCCCGGGAAGGAGACACGCCGACGGAGGTGACAAAGTTCCTGACCGGCGGTCGCCTGGCGGGAATCAAGGACGCCCGAGACGTGGATTTGTTCGACGTTTCGGAGCGCTTCGACCAGCTCGTCTTCGACGTCGCCAGCTCGGTCAACGCCCAACACGCCTCGGGCTTCGGCAAGGACGGCGCGGCCG
>JAQSWN010000113.1 GCA_029266615.1 Polyangiaceae bacterium | reverse complement strand
GATGCAGCTGCCGCTCTTGCAAGTGAACTCCATCGGGCAGCGGAACTCACCGGTACCGCACGCTTCGATGCACTTGCCCTTGTCGCAGACTTGCGTGCCGGGACAGAGGCCCACGCCTTCGTCCACCACGCCGTTGCAGTCGTTGTCCACGTTGTCACACAACTCTGCGCCCGGCGCGATGATGGGCCGGCACATGCCCATTTGCCCTTCCGAGGCGCAGTCCGTGCGGCCCACCGAGCAGGCGCCTTGGGCGTCCGGCACCGTGCACGGCATGCCGCCGCCCGAGCAGTTGATGCCTGAGACGTAGAAGACGAAGTCGTTGAAGTCGCCGTCGTTACTGGCGTTGTTGCCGTTGACACCGGTCTTGTGCCAGTCGTCTGGCGCCATCGGCAAGTCTTCGAAGGCCATGTAGAAGCCTTCCGGATCCACCGTAGATTGATAGATGAGGGTCGTGACCCACGCCTGCCCGGCCGCGTTCCGCTGATTGTGCTCCATCATGGAGTACTTGTTCTGCGAACAGAGCTTGCCCGGATTGCCGATGACCGCGAAGCCGACGTACCCGCCCTTGTAGCGCGGGTCTTCCTTGATCTTGCCGGAGTCGTACGCGCGGCGCGTCCACAGTTTTTTGTCCAACTGCCGCGGGTCCACGTTGTCCCACGCGAGCGGGCAGAAGCCGTTGGCCAGAGGCGGCTGACACGCCATCTGGTAGGTGATCGTTTCCTTCATCGTGTCGTGCATCGTCTTGGCCGCATCCAAGAAGACGTCTTCGGGGAGGAAGGGGTAGATTTCGTCCGGATTGGGCGGAGTCGTGCTGTTCGGGTCGGCCACGTTGTACCAACCGAACTTGATTTCGCAGTCACCACCTCGGAGCACGAGCTCACCCGAGAAGCCGCACGAAGGTGAGAAGTAACCGGGCGCGGTGCGAGCGTCCGCGACGGGGTCGATGTTCTCCCCGCGAAACTTGAATAAGCCGCCGAGCGTGATGGCGTCCCCGTCCGCGAAGGTCGGGTAATAGTCGCCGAACGTCATCCCGTTGACGTTCATGCCCATCGGGTCGCGGTTCACTTGAGTCGCGGTGTTGTAGGCCCACGACTGCGTCGCGAGGTTCACCTCCGCCATGCCCACGGGCTGGGGCAGCGGGGTCATCAGCGCGTCGGTCTGGACGACCTGAGCCGCGGACGGAAGAGCCCAAGACAGCGCCGCACACGCCAGCCACGTCGCCCGCAATTGTCGCGCAACCATTGAAATTACCTCGAATATTCGACGCCAAGCGGGCCCCGAGCAGCCCTCACGCACGCACCAACTCGGCCCAGTGTAGCTGACGGAGTCGGGTCTGGCACCGGTCCCATACGCCGAATTTGCAAAAATCTGGAACCGGTTACAGAAGCTCGTTACACGGCGGATGGACTCGTGCGTCGCCGGCGCAAAAGTCGAATTCAGCGTGCGCGCTCGAGGATTCCGCTTCCGGCCCACGGAGAATCCGTGCTCGTGAAACGGAACTGAGTGCCGACGAATTGGCCGGTGATGCCGTAACCCGCCCCAGCGCGATCGTACAAGCGCCCGCCGAGCGAGTCCCCCGAGGCGCTCGTGATTTCGTAGCGACCGACCGCGTCCACCCCGGGCCCCGTCGCGGAGAAGGCTCCTGCGTCGAACGTGATTGTCAGGGCTTGGAGCTGGGCGTCGAGCAGGCCCTGCAGCGGCGCCTCCAGCTGCAGGTTGGGTCGGAACTGCAAGAGCTGCCAGTTGCCCTGCAGCCGCTGCTGAGCGGCGCTGGTCGGGGCCTGGGCTTGGCTCGAGGTGCCGGAGCCACAGGCCATAGCCACCAGTGACATGACCAGCATCGTCGAACCCATGCGTAGAGCCGCCATGCCAGAGACTCTAGACGTCCGGGCGCGGCCCGCAACAGCGGCGCTTTTCCACCGGGCAAATCGCCGCGGCGGGCGAGGCGTCAGGGCCCCCCGAATGGGTCTTTCAGATCTGCGGGAGGCTTTTTCACCGCGGGCCGCGCGGCTGGTTTGGCGCCCGCGGGAGCCTTTTTGAGCTGAGTTGCGGTGCGGGCGACCTGCCTCGCCTCGTGGAGCGAGTCCAGCTCGTCGTCGAGGCGCATCGTGGCGGAGGGCAGCGGTAAGGGGTTTCCGCCGGGGAGCAAATCGCGGCGGGTGCGAATGCCGAGATCCTTCGACGGCTGGCGGACGACTACGTGCGCCACGGGATCGTCGTCGTCCGCGGCTTGCGCAGGTGGCCCAGCGGACAAGTTGTAGGCGACCGCGACGGAGAACGACGCGAAGGCGCCGAGGGCGGTCACGAACAGCCAGAGCTTGGAGCTCCCGCCCGCCGGGGCCGCAGAGCGACGTGCGCCGACCGAACGGCGGATGCGGCTTCGGGAGTCCAGCACGACACCAGGCACCCTGGCGTCTTTGCCATCCAAGAGGCCGGGCTGAGCCGGAGCAGTCGCGTCGGCGTCCACGGCCGACGCCGCCACGATCGCGATGGGCGCACGCTCCCTTTCGCTGCTCTGGGGAGCATCGGAGGGAAAGAAGGAGTTGATCGCTGGCGAAGAACCTGCGGAGCGCTCGAGCCACGTCGTCTTGAGCGACGTGCTGCAGATGTCGCGCGTCACGCCTTGGTCAACGAGCCAGATGGCGAGCGCTTGTCCGAACTCGAACATCGACCCGTAGCGCTGCTCCCTCTCCTTCGCGAGGCCGCGCTGCAAGATGGTCCAGAGCGCGGGCTCCTCGATTTGATGCTCGGAAAGGGGCTTGGGCTTGCCCTCCATGATCGCCCACATGAGCCCGTGCCAGTTCGCGCCGACGAACGGCTGCGCGCCCGTCACCATCTCGTAGAGGACGACACAGAGGGCCCACATGTCCGTGCGAAAGTCGACGTCGCTCTCGCCGCGCGCTTGCTCGGGCGACATGTACGCGGGGCTGCCCAGCACCGTACCCTCGCTGGTCAAATTCGCGGAGAAGCTCTCGCTGAGCTTGGCAATGCCGAAATCCAACACCTTGGGCTGCACGCGGTTCGCCTGCTGGGCGATGAAGATGTTGTCGGGCTTGATATCGCGGTGAACGATGCCGCGTTGATGCGCGACACACAGCGCCTCGATCACCGGCAACAGCGTGCGGGCGGCGCGGCCGGCCGCGATGCGCCCGCGCTTCTTGACGACCTGCGCGAGGCTGTCGCCGTGCAGGAGCTCCATCGCGATGAAAGGCTCGCGGTGCTCGGTGAGGCCGAAGTCGAAGACTTGAATGATCGCGGGGTGGCCAATCGAAGCGGCTGCGCGCGCCTCCGTGAGCAGCCGCTCGGACAGGCCGTCGACCTTGCCTTCGATCTCGGAGCGAATGAGCTTGAGTGCGACCTGCACGCCGAGGGTGAGGTTCTGTGCGACCCACACCGCGCCCATGCCGCCTTCACCCAGAACGCGCACCAGCCGGTACTTCTGTGCGACGACGCTGCCTTCGCTGTAGCGCGGCGTGCCCGAGCTGCCCTCCGCCCCCACGATCGCCGTAGTATCGAAGTCGTCGGCCCCCCTCGGGCCGAGATCCTCATCCGATGACGGGCGTTGGGCAGCGCTGGACGATGCGGACACGAAGACTCCTGAAAGCCGGAACGGCTGAAATTCAGGAGTCTTGAGGGGTCATCGGCGTAGGCGCGGGCACCTTGCGCCGTCAGCGGCCGTTCAGGCGCTTGAGGCCCTCGGGCCCGAAACGGGCGCAGTCCACGGCCGCAAGGGAGTAATAGTCGGCCGTGCTCGGGGTGATCGAGAGCTTGTACTCCCCGGCCTTGGGGGCGCAGTACATGATGCGCAGCTCGGAGCTAGGCTCGGGTACGGCCATCTGCCTTCCTTCCGGATCACGAAGCACCGCCGTGAGCCTGACGTCCGGGAAGGAGCTCGCCGCCAGCAAGTTGTAGCAGTCGGACTTGTCCGGCGACGTGATCGTGAAGCTCGTATCGCCGCGCACCACCTTCGGCTGGCTGACGACGTGCTTACAGCTCGCTTTGGCGAGCTGGTCGAGCATCGCTTGCACCCGCTCCTTACCCGCCTTCCGCGCGTCTTCGGGCCCCGACCGCGCGCCGCCTTCAGCCGGTAACCGCGGGCACTCGATGGCCGCGGTCGTGAACGGCTCGGCCCCAGCCGCCTCTAGAGAGAACGAGTGCGTCGCGCTCTCCGAAGCGCAAAGGCGATAGTCCACCATCGTAGCCGCCGCCGGCAACGGACGCGTCAACGCGATTTTGTCTTGGTAGGTCATGCCGATCTTCGCGCTCGTGCCCGTCATGCCGAGCACGTGGACGCAAGCGTCGTTTTTGACCATATCCAGCGAGATGCGGCTCGCCTCGTTCGAGTGCGTGCTCGGCTGCACCAAGATGCGGCTGCACCCTTGCTTTTGCCGCATCTCCTCGAACCGCGCGAGCATCGCCGCTTGGCCGTTGACCTTGGGGTCCATACGGCGCGCCTTTTCTTCCTCTTCTTTTTGCTGCGCGTGAAACCCGATGGCAAGACAGCTGCCGAACGAGAGCAACGTGAAGAAGCCGCCCGCCACGAGCCAGAGGACAAGACGCTTTTGCCGCTTCTGCCGCAGCTTGTCGCGCTCGTGCAAGAAGCGCTGGCGCTCCTGCTCCTGGAGCTGCAGCGCGTAGTGGTGTTGGTCGAGCGACAACTGCCGCTGGCGCGCCTGCACGACGTCCGGCGGGAGCAAGTTGTCCTGCCCGCAGTAGGGGCAGTCGATGTGCATGAGCCGCAGGTCTTGCGGTAGCTCTAGACCGTTGCCGCATCGCAAGCAGCGAAAGCCATACACGCGACCAGGGCCGGGCGGATGAGGTTGCACCGATCATCTAAACTAACAGGGCGAGGCGCGCGGGCGGGGCGGTAATTTTCTCGCGCGCAGAAATGCCTGTTCGCAACGGGACCATCGCTCGGGAGCCTTGCACGGGAGCCTTGCACGGGAGCCTTGCACGGGGCACACGAGGCCTGCATAGTGCGCGCACGGCTGGTACCGGTTCCACACGGGAGCATGCGCATGAGCGAGCGGGCATTGTTCGGACTTTCACTCGGCTGTGCGCTCCTTTTTGGCGCCACCGCGGGCTGCGACAGCGGAGGCAAAACGAACGTCATGAACGGCGCCGGCGCGCCCGCGGCCAGCGCCGGTAGCAGCGGAACCGGCGGAACCGGCGGGTCCTCCGTGGCCACGACGTGCACCCAAAGCGCGGAGTGCACGGACCAGGTCTGCAGCCCGGACGGTCGCTGCGTGGACTGCATTCAAGATACGGATTGCCTCGTCAACCAGCACTGCGACACCGAGCGCTGCATCGCGAATGGCGGAGACGTGGGCGGCGGAGGCTCGGGTGGAAGCGGCGCGACGGCCGGCAATGGTGGCACGGGGGCGGGCTCCGCGTGCGGAGCTCAAGTCGTATTCGTGATTCAACGATCGGGCGCCATGTTCGAACAGCCGGAGGGCGAGACCAGCTATTGGAGCATGGTGCAAAGCGCGGTCGCGGCCGAGGACGGCGCGGTTGGGCCCTACGCGAGCCGGCTCTCCGTGGGCGCGTCCTTCTTCGTCCGCCTGCAGTACGACCAAGACATGGCTTGCCCGGTCGTGAGCTCCCAAGCTCCTACGAGCGCCGCGCTGATGGCGCTCCGTACTCTGTTCGACACCAACGAAGCCGCCTACCAGTCGCTGGCAGACGAGAACGCCAAGATGGACGCGCCGGTGGCGGAGGCGGTCAGCTCCGCCGCGGCTCTGCTCACGAGCGGTACGAAGCACCTCGTGCTGGTGTCGACCGGCGTTCCCGACACCTGTGACGAAGCGGACACGATCTGCGCGGTGGATCCCGCCATCAAAGCGGTGCAGGCCGCGTCGGCGGGGGGCGTGACGACGCACGTCGTCGGCCTGGGTAATACGGACGCGTTGAACAACGGCGGCGACGAAGACGGCTACGGCACCTACCTCGCTCAGCTCGCGAACGCGGGCGCGGGCAAGCCGGTCAAGAAGTCGCGGGCGTTCGAAGACGGCTGCTCGGACGAAAGCGCCACTGCGACCTACGGAGAAAGCAGCGGCGACGCTCAGGCGTATCGAGCCGAGAGCGCCGCCGAGGTGAAGGCGGCGGTTGCCGCCATCTTGCAGAAGATCTGCCCTTAACCGAACACGCCGAAGCGGCTGCCAGACGAATAGCGCGAAAGCCCGCTCCGGAAGATGCGTGCCGCGAGCCAAAGATATGCGGCCGTCACGGCCAGCACGCACGCGGCCCTTTCCCACGAAGGCTCGCGCAGAAGGCTCGTCGGCAGGTACGAAACCAGGCCTGCGGGCAGCAGCGTGAAGAGCACGAGCCGTAACGGTCCGCCGAAGATGGGCTCTGGATAGAGCGAGAACGTGATCACCACGTCTACCAGCTGGCGCGACAAAGCGTGCGTCCTCCGCAGCCAGAACGCCAAGCTGAAGAACGCGATGCAGGTCGCGGTGAAGGCGGCACAGGACGCGAGCACGCTGAGGAGGAGAAACGGCGCGCGACTCCAGGTGAGGTACCCGGCGTGCCCCACGAACGCGATGCCGGAGGCGAGATCGCCGAAGCCCGATGCCTGCGACCGGCAGCCGAGCGCGTACGGCAGCGTCGGCTGCGGCTGAACGAGCAGCGGGTCCAGCGCGCCTTCGTCGACGAAGCGGCTCAGGTGCACGGCGCCGCCACAGGTCGCCTGCATCAGCCCGAAGCCCGCGGCGGAGATGCCGAACAGCACCTCCACGTCCGCAATGAGCCAGCCACGGAGCGACCCGACGCGCCCGAATAGTACCCACCAAAAAACGAAAAACGTGGCGTTGTTGAGCGCCATGAACGTCATCGACAGCAGGAAAGCCCCGCGCAGCGCGGTGACCGCTTTCAAGTTGGTGAGAAACAATGCCCACAAGAACCGAAACGTACGGAACATATCCCTACCCTCCACTGAGCTGAAGCGCGCGCGTCGCACGCCAGAACAAAAGCTCCACCAGCAGCCAGAGCACGGCCGCCCATGCCACCAAGCACGCGGCTAGCGTGAACGCACCGTAGCCGGGCGCGTGAATCAAAAATCCTGCCGGCCCCGCGAGCAAGTACGGAAACGGCGTGAGCTTCGCGATGGTTTGAAGCCAATGCGGATAAAGCTCGAGTGGCAGCATGAGCCCGCCCAACACGAACAGCAGCTTGCCCAGCACCCAGTAGAGCGGAGTGGCGTCGGTGAGCCAAAACGACATCAACCCTAGCGCGACGTACAGCTCCGCCAGGACCAGCGACGCGAAGACCCCAAACGGCGCGAGCCACAGCAAGGCGCGCGGGCTCGGCGCCACACCCGTAAACACGAACGCACAGGCGAATGCCACCGCGGCGAGCACGGGCGCGCGCACGGCGAGCGTCCCCACGCACTGGGCGAGCGTCGCGCGTGTGAACGCGACCGGCCGCGCCAGTTGGTAGGCGACGTCTCCCCGCCGCACCTCCTCCTGGATGTCTAGGTGCCGCGCGGGCACGCTCATCAGGATCCACTCCGAGGCCGCCAGGTACCAAACCATTTCTTGAGGCTTGGCCGCGAGCGGCATGCCCGCTTCGGCCACAGCGCGCCACAGGGCCGCGAACACCGCCAAGATGGCCGCAAAGAACAGCGCGCGACCGTACAGCTCGCCGCGCTCCGTCGCGGCCGCCACCGCGGCGATACGCGCGAACGCCCAGTACTTTCTCCAAGTGGTCATGGCAGGCTCCTCGCTTTCACGTCGCGGTAGAACGAGTGGATGACTTCGTCGAGCGGAGCATCCTCGATGGTGAGGTCTCGCAGCGCTCCTTGGCGTAGCGCCGCCTCCACGACCGCCCCCACCGGCGTCGTAGCGGTCTCCACCTCGAGCTCACACTGATGCGGCAACTCGCTCACGACCCGCACCCCGGGCAACTCGAACGCCAAGCGAGCGCGCTCACTCCATAGGCACACGCGTTTGGCCCCCAAGTAGCCGCGCCGAAGCTCGGCAATCGAGCCGTCCGACACCACTCGTCCGCCGTGGATCACGATCATTCGCTGGCAGACGCGCTCGATGTCCCCCGTGTCGTGTGAGGTGAGCAGGAGCGTCGCGCCGTCCTGCTCGGATTTTCGTTGCAACATCTCGCGAATAGCGGCTTTGGCCGCCACATCCAGCCCGATCGTGGGCTCGTCCAAGAACAGGATTTGGGGCCGATGCAGCAGGCTCGCTGCCACCTCTGCGCGCATTCGCTCGCCGAGAGACAGCTGGCTTACGGGCTTGTCCAGCAGGGGCCCGAGATCGAAGGCGGCGGTTAGCTCCTTCAAGCGCGCTCGACACGCGGCGGGCTCGAGCTCGTACACGTGACCGAGCAGCGCGAGTGTGTCCCGCGCCGGCAGGTGATACCAGAGTTGCGAGCGTTGCCCGAAGACGGTGCCGATGCGGAAGCCGAGCTGGCGACGCTTCTGCCACGGCACGAGCCCTGCCACCTCCGCGCTGCCGGCGTCGGGATGCAAGATGCCAGAAAGGACCTTGAGGGTCGTGGACTTACCGGCGCCGTTCGGGCCGATGAACGCCACGCGCTCGCCCCGCTCGATCGCGAACGAGATGTGATCGACGGCGAGCACTTGCTCCGTGACGGGCGAGAAGAAATCCAAGGCCCGCGCCAGCACGGAGCCGCTGCGAGCGCGGCGAGCGCGAAAGCTCTTGGTCAATCCAGATAGGCGGATGGCAGGTGCGGACATGGCGACGACTCGTGGTTGGAGTGCGCGCCGTACGGACCTTCTGGAAATGCCGAACGCCCTTCCGGAAGATCCGAAAGGGCGCTGTTTCTAGCGGTATTTTGCCCCTTCGGCTACACGACGACGCCCATGCAGGCGCCAATAACGAGCGCCGGAACGGGGAGTCGATAGCCGTGAGCCGTGAGAGACATGAGGACTCGAGCAGGATGACAGAATCGGCGCTGAGCCGTCAAGCAACTCGCTCCAAGCTCATCGCGACCAGGCCGGAAGCAGCGCTGTCCGCGGACGCCCATCCGCTCATCGTAAGCCGAGCTCGTCCTCCACCGCCACACTCACGATCGGCAGTGCACGGTGGTGGGAGGGCATGCGCGCCGTGAGCGGCTTGGGTTGGAGCTCGGCAGGCCGCGCGGCCCACGCCGTTTGCAGGTCACGATCCAACAAGTGCGTGGGGCGAACGTTTTTGAGCGCATGCGCCATCACCGCGCGTAAGTGCGGCGACTCTTTTTCGAGCTGCTCGAGGAGCGCGGCCATGCGATCGCGCTTGAGCCCGCTCTGCGAGCCGCACAGATTACAAGGTAGGATGGGAAAGTCGCACAGGCCCGAGAGCTCGCGAATCGTGGACTCGGCGCTCGCAATCAGCGGTCGAATCACGCTCAGCTTGCCGTCGTCCGTCACGTAGCTGGCGGGCATCGCTTGCAGCTTGCCGGAGTAGAACAAGTTCATCAGGAACGTCTCCAGGCCGTCGTCCCGATGGTGACCGAGCGCGAGCTTGTTGCAGCCGAGGCGCTCCGCGGCACTGTAGAGAATGCCTCGGCGCAGGCGCGAGCACAGTGAACAGTACGTTTGGTCAGGCCCCAGACGCTCCATGACCACGGAGTAGGTGTCCTCGGAGAGGATCTCGAACGCGACGCCGCTCTGCTCCAAGTACGCGCGAAGCGGCGCGCCGTCATAACCGGGCTGCTGCTGATCCAGGTGCACGGCGGTGAGCCGGACCTCCGGATACTGCGCGCGTACCAGCTTCTGGAGCACGTGCAGCAAGGTGTAGCTATCCTTGCCGCCGCTCATCGCCACCATGACGTGGTCGCCCGGCGCGAGCAGTGAATACTCGCGGCAAGTGTCGCGGACCTCGGTCCAAAGCTGGCGCTCGAGCTGAGAGCGGCGGAGGACGGCAGAATCCATGGCCTACGAGGCCGGGCTCACGCGGCTCGCCGAGCCGACACCGCGCAAGAGCCGCGCAACCCAAGACCTAGGCGCGGAAAGCTCGAAGTCCCCGAGCACCAAGCGCAGCGGATCCGAGCCGAGGAGCCGCGTCACCTCGGGATTGGAGAGCGCCCATGTCTCCGCCTCGCTCAGCTGCTCGCGCTGCGTGACCTCTAACTCGGCGCGCGCCTTGCGCATGCTGTGCCCCCCTTGCTGGCAAAACAGAGCGAAAGCGACGGAGAGCTCCTCGAGGCCGAGCGCGGTGAGGCAAGCCACGTTCGGTCCGCCGCAGCTCTTTTGGTACAAGTATGCTCCCGAAAGCAGCAGCGTGCCGAATCCGAGCGCCACCGCGGTGAGCTCCACCGAGACCTCGAGCGGATCCTCGATGGGACGCTCCGCGCTCCTCTCTTCCAGGAGGAAGACGTGGCCGAGCGCGCGAGCCAGCGCGGCCGTGAGCACGACCGGGTTCTTGGCTTCGGCGGGCGCGATGTTCAGTCGCCAGGCGTCGCCCAAGTCGACCAGGCGCGCGGCGGCGAGCTCGGGCGAGACGCCCGGGGCGGCGCAGCTGCCGCACGCGCCAGTGCCGCAGGCCTCCGCCTTGGCCTGCTCCGGATCGTAGACCCCAAGCTCAATCGGGATGTCCGCCATGCCGGCGTGCTCTTGCATGCGGCGGAGCAAGCGAGAGACGGAAGGCAAGTCACCCGTAAACACGTCCGGAAAGAACCGCCCGTTGGGCAACACCATCGGCCGCGACCCGAGATCCTCACCGAAGCGCTCGATCAGGGAGGCGTAGCGTTGAACCAGCTCGCGCAACGTGCGTTCGTCCGGAAGCTCCATGGGGCAGTCATCTTGGCAAGGAGCCGGGCGACAAGCCAGCCGCGAACGCGGATCCACGAGATCTTCCGGTCAAGGGCGTGGGGGGCGCGCTGTCTGTCGCTCGTCGTCCATGTCGTCGGCCGTCATCGAATAGCCGCCAAGCGCCGCCAGAGCCGCATCCGGCTTGGACTTGAGCGCCTTGTCGAGCTTGACGCTGCCCAGCCGCAAGCCAGAGCTGGAGGAGCCCGTCGCCAAGGCTGGCACGGGCGAGGGTAGGCGCGCGCTCGACGCGCGAGGCGCGCTCGGGCTGGGCGCCGGCTCCGTGCTCGCCATCGGCTCGTTCAACAGCGCGACCGCCGCGTCGCGCTCGTAGGTCAGTCGCTGCACGTCCACCTTCGCGCTCTCGTGCTGCAGCCGCAGCTCGTCGAAGGCGAGGTCCAGCTCCGCGAGCCGGCGCTCGTGCTTGCGCTCCAAATCGAACAGCTTCTGTTCGTGCTCGTCGAGCAAGCCGGCCAGGAAGGCGTCTTCTTGGACGAGCCACGACTCACGCTCGCGCACCGAAGCTTCAATCGAGTTTTCGAGCGAGGAGACTCGCTGCTGTAGCAGCCTCTCGTTCTCGTAGACCTTGCTCATGCGAGCGCGCAGCGCTTCCAGCTCCTGGACCAAGACCGCGTTGGCTTCTTGGGCGGCGCCCGCGCCGGCCGCGAGGTGCTTCAAGCCGCGCAGCAAGAGGCCGAGGTTCGCCTCCGCGCGCGTGCTCTCGACGAGGACCAGCTCCAGCTGCTCGATGGCGGCGTCCGAGTCACGGGCGAGGAGGCGCTCGCGCGCAGGCGGGATACCGCTTTCATGCGCGGTGTTGAGGCTCACCCGGAGCGGTCGCGAGTCGGGCCCAGCGTCTCTTTGGGCAACTTCGAGTGAGTCAGCCTGCGTCATATGCACCGGGTTGTGAGACGGCAACTTTCCGGCTGCAAGCAACAACTGAAAAATTGCCACACTTCCTAGAATTTCAGCTGGGTGCACGATTGCAGGGCTGTTTCGGGGAATTCCTTCACTGGCGCGGACGTACTGGGGCGTTAAGCGTCGGTCCCCCCCTGAGGAACCGGTAGGTGCGGCGACGCGCTCAGCGAGGCGTGGTCAGGACGGCGACGTAGTTACTCGTGCCCTGCCCTGACGCCGGGTCGAAGCCGCCTTGGATGACCAGCGTGCCATGCGCACCCGAGAACGAGCCGGTGCCCTTGGTGATGATGGCGACGTCGATGAAGTCACCGGTCGCGAGGTTCCAAAGCGTGTAGTCGGGGCCGGAGAGCGTGCCGGTCGCGGTCGTCACCGTGTCGACGCCGATCAGTTTGACCACGTCCGGGTCGCTCGTCGGCTCCATGCTGTCCATGGTCCAAGCGAGAGTGCCGGCCAAGCCGCCCGTGAGCGGACCACCGGTGCACAGCGTCGGGCACTCCACTTGGCTCGAGGTGAAGCCGCCCGTGTACGTCCTCACTCTCACGTGCGCGTCGGCGTGCGCGCTCCACAACAAGCAGCAACTAGCAGTCGTGACGAGCAGGCTCTTGAGTCTCGATGTCATCGCGTTTCCTCCTGGCTAGGGTTTCGTGGCAGTCAGAAATAGCTCTTGGAAAATCCGCCATCCACCAACAGCGATTCCCCGGTGAGGTTGCTGCAAAGCGGGCTGACCAGAAAAGCGATGGCGCGCGTCACGTCGTGGTACGCGAGCGGCGCGCGCGTCATGGCACGCTTGGCGAGGTGTTGACGAGTCTGGGACGTGCGCTCGACGCCGATCACGCGCTTCGCGGCGTCCGTTTCCAGCATCGAGAAATTGACGGCGTTGCAAAGAATGCCGCGGGGCCCGAGCTCGGCGGCGAGGTAACGCACCGTGGACGCGAGCGCCGCCTTGACGATGCCAACCAAGTGGTAGCTCGGCATCGCGAAATCCGCGCCGCCGGAAAGGAGGGCGACGATGCGCGGCGAGCTCGATTTTTCGAGCCAAGGTCGAGCGTATTTCGCGCAGACCAAGAGCGAGCGCGCGCCGACCTCCATCGCGTCCGCGAAGTCCTTCGCAGAAAGGTCGGTGACGGGACGGTCTAGCGCGCCTTCCGGCACGTGCACGAGCGTGTGAACCAAGAAATCCAGCCGACCGAATCGCGCCCCGAGTGTATCGATCGCGGTCTGTATCGATGTTTCGTCGAGCGCGTCGAGCGCGGTCGGCACGAGCCCCAGCTCGGCCAGCGCCGGCATGGAGGCCCTACGGCTCGGCCGCAGCGAGACCGCGACCTCCGCGCCGAGCCCTTGCAGCTCCCGGGCGGTGTGGAAAGCAACGCTGTCCTCGCTCGAGACGCCGAGCACCAGGCCGCGCTTGCCGGCGAGGAGCTCGTTCACTTGCCGGCCTCGGGCGGGAACCAGACACCGAGGGACGCCAGCCCCTCCTTCTCGTACTCCCGGATCGCACGCTGAATCACGAAGCTTGCCTCCGTCGCCGGCAAGCCGCCGATCCACATGCCGAGCCGCGCGCACGCCTCGAGGATCTTCTCTTTGCGCATGCCGAGGTGCAGCAGCGTCTTGGCGAACAAGGCCGCCGTCAGGTGGTCCCGTTGGGCCAAGAGCACACTCATGCCGATCAAGTAGTTTTCGTGCAGGCTCAGCTCGGAGGTGTCCGCCTCCAGCGAGTGGTAACGGTGGATCATCTCGCGAAGCGCGGGATTTTGGATGCGTTCCAGGAAGCGAACGTGCGGCTCTCCGGTCCCGGGTCCGAAAATCGACTCGACGTACGCTTCGGTAGCGGCAATGTGCTCGGGCTTGCTCATGGCTCGGCTCGATTCAGCGCGCTTGGGCGCTCGGCAAAAGGCAGAGGTCGGAAACGACGAGGTGGACAGGCCGGGTCGCGATCCAAACGATGGCGTCGGCCACGTCCGTCGCGCTGAGCCACACCGGGACTTGCTCCTGAATCTTCTGCTTGGCGCGATGGAAGCCGCTGACCTTTTCGTAGATCGGAGTGTCCACGAGACCAGGCGCGACCGTGCTCACGTGAATGCCGCGGGGGTGCAGCTCGAGCCGTAAGCCCTCGCTCAAACAATCGAACGCCGCTTTGCTGGCCGCGTAGGGTGCAAACTTTGCGGCGGGTAAGTGCCGCGCCACCACCGACGTCAAATTGATGATGTGGGCGCCGGGCTGCATTCGCCGCGCCACGACCTGCACCAGCTCCAGCGCCGCGGTTACGTTGACTTCGAAGAGGCGCGACAGCCGCTCCGGCGGGAGCTCCTGCGGGCTTTCGTACACGCATTCGGCGGCGTTATTGACGAGGAGCGCGACCGGCTCCTCTGGGAGGTCGCGAAAGGCTCGCGCGCGTGCGGCGCTGTCGGCCAGATCGACGAGAAGAGGCTGAAAGTCCGGGCCAAAGTCGCGGCTCGCGTCCGCCAAGCGCTGCGCGTCGCGGCCAACGCCGAGCACACGCATCTCTCGGCTCAAGAGCGCGCGTACCGTAGCGGCGCCGATGCCAGATGTCACACCGGTAACCAGCGCCAGCTTGCCTCGGAGACGGCTCTCGCTGCTCATAGCGTGTACAGCACCGCGCAGGATTGCCAGCCAAGGCCGACCGCGGCCGAGAGTACGCGATCGCCGCGCTTGAGCCGGCCCGTCGCCATGAAGTGAGCGAGAGAAACGGGGATTGAAGCCGCCGCCAAGTTGCCGACGTCGGCCAAGTTGTTGAGCGTCTTCTCCGGAGGCGCGCCCAGATGCTCGGCCAGCATCGCCTGGACGCCGGCGGTGCCTGAGTGCGGCAAGATCCAGTCGATGTCCGCCAGCGTGAGGCGGTTTCGCTCCAGCAGCGCGCGGCTCACGTTGGCGAGCGAGCGCCCGGCGAGCTGATTGAGCTCACGCTGCTTGATCCTCGGAGCTAGCTGTCCCGCGTCGTCGACCTCCATGATGCCGTTGTGGGAGCCGTCGGTGCAGAGCTCGTAGTCGACCAGGTGCGCGCCGCGCGGAGCGTCCCGCTCGACGACCATGGCCGCCGCCGCGTCTCCAAAGACGAGGTTGGCGCGACTTCCCGGCTTGAGCCGGCGGGTGGAGCGATCCGACGCCACGACTAAGCCCCGAAGATATCGAGGATTTTGCAGGTAACCGTGCGCCATGGTCAGGCCGTAGAGGAAGCCGGCGCAGGCGCAGCCGACGTCGAGCGCAAACGCGCGCGGAGCGCCGAGCCCGTGCGCAATACGAGGCGCAAGGTCCGGAACGTAGCGGCGCTCGCTCCAGTTGGCGAGGATGACGAAGTCGAGCGTGAGGGGGTCCACCTCCGCCTGCGTCAATGCTCGATGGCAGGCCTGTAGCGCCATGAACGATACGTCCTCGTGATCTTGGGCGATGCCGCGCGCGCGGACTCCGACCTTGTCCATGTCCGAGATCGAGTGCGGTGGATCCAACGGCGGCAGCTCGAGATTCGTGACCATGCGCTGAGGCAGGTACGTCCCGAGCCCAGTGATTCGAAGCTCAGCCATGCCCTGCCCCTTTGAATGCGCGCCCGCTTCCAGAGGCCGAGCGCAGTTGAGACAGCATCGCGAGCTCCGCTTCCGTCGGGTTTTCGGCAACCGGCGGCGGCCCCGGCATCACGAAGCGAAATCCGGATGACAGCACTTCCTTGAGCCGCTCTGCGCGCGCCGGCACCACGTCGCGAACGAGCCATGGCTCCCCCGCGCGGCTCCGCTCGAAGACGCACGCCTCCGTGACGATGGTACGGACGTTGTGCCCGAGGCTCGTCACGTACTCGACCTCCCGCACCAGACGGCGTGGGTCCGCCCGTGTGAGCACCATGAGCTCACGGGCGCACGCCGCGATGTCCGGCGCTCCTCCGGGCCCAACCATCGGCGCGCCCTCACTGAAGCTACTGTTGACGTTGCCGTCCAGATCCACCTGCCCGGCGCCGATCACGCCGATGCAAGAGCCCCCGTTGCCGCAGCACAAGGCGCCGAGCATCCCGTCAATGGAAGTGAGACGCCGGGCCGTCGCTACGTTCTCGCGGCTGAGCAAGAACGGGTGCGCGCGCTCCACGTCGATGCCGGCAAAGCCGGTCTCGATCATCATCTCCACGTGCTCGCCCCCGGGCCCGAGCAAATGCTTGGCCAGCCGACAAGCGGCGAAGGCCTGACCGATACCGGCCAGCATCGAGTCGTGCGCGCCATCGACGATGCGGCGCCTCAGCGCACGCCCCGCCAAAAGGAGTAGATCGTCGCTCGGCTCGAGCGCGTCGGCGATGAGCGGCGCGGCGGCGGCGGGTGGGAGTGCCGGCCCCCGCAGCGCCTCGAGGTGCGAGCGCCCCACGTAGCTCCGATACGCCACTGCGCCGTCGGGCGCGTCCAGCACCGCCTCGGAGAATTCGGCAAACGCGCGCGGATCTTGGCTGATGCTTCGAAAGCGCTGGTAGCCCGCGTAGTCGTCGCCGTAGCCAGGCTCGAGCGCAGCAAGCTCCGCGTCCGCCACATGGAGCGGCTGCGGGTGCGCGCCGAACGGCTCCTCGCAGACGGCGAGGACGCGATGGGCCGGCAGCGGCAGGAAGTGGGGCAGGCGCCGCAAGACCTCGCTCGCCACCACGCGCTCCACCGTGACGATGGCCCCGCTCCGCGCCGCGAGCGCGCCGTGAAATCCTTCCCCGTGCGGCGGCGTGAACGCGACGTTGCCCTGCGCGTCCCCGACCGGCGCGTGCAAGAACGTGACGTCCGGCCGCAGCGCTCGCAGCAAGCCCAAGCGCCGAGTAGGGTCGTTCGGATCCGGAATTTCGAACAGCTTGCCTCGCTCGGCGAGGTCCGCGCCGAGGGAAGTACCGAGCAGCGAGCGAGTGAACGCGTAAGGATGGCCAAGCGCCCCCGCGGCCAGCGCGGAGACGTAGGCCCAAAGTGACCATTGCTCGAGCTCGTAGCCGTCTTTCAGCAGCTCGGCGTAAAGCGAGTTGGGCCGCGGCGTCGGGTAGTTGTCGCCGAAGAAGCAGCCAATGTAGCGCCGCCCCAAACGCAGACGAGCGAGCAGGTGCAGCGCCGAGTGAAAGCCCGTCGCCGACAGCGTCCACTCGGGCGTGCGGCCGCGGAAGGCGCGTGAGAGCTCGCGAATGGCGGCATTGGAGCGGCTCGGCGTGGAGGCGAAGCACAGGTGCATTCCCGGTTTCACGAAGCGCTCGAGCGCCTGCGGCAGCGTGCAGAGCTTGCTCATGCGTAGTAGAGAGCTCCCGCGCAGTTCATTCCCGCCCCCACCGCGAGCGAGAGTACGAGCTGCCCCTTGTTCACGACGCCGCTGGCGAGCTGCTCGGACAAACAAGCCGGAATGCTGGCGCTGCCAGAGAAGCCGCGCTCTCCTCCCACCCAGAGCAGCTGCTCGGAAGAGAAGCCGAGCTCGCCGCGCACCGAGTCCAGGAGGCCGGCGTGGGTCTGAATCGGGAGCAGCCAATCGACGTCCTTCGGCAAGAGCCCGTTGCGGGAAAGCAAACGGTGGCCACACTCGACGAGCATGCGGTGCGTCGCTTCACCGGCGCGCGAGCCCATCATGATGATCGACGCCGCGTCCGAGCCGATGCCGACCCACGCGAGCTTCTCCACGTCCGTGTAGCCGACGTAGTCCAAGATCCCCACGCGCGGCCGTGGCTCGGCCCGGCGCAGGACCACGGCGCCCGCGGCGTCGCCCACGATGAAGCAAAAGGTCGAACGGTTGGTTTCAGCGAGCGAGAAACGACTGCCCTGCTCGGTCGCGAGCACCAGTACCGAGCGGTAGTTCGCGTTGCCGAGCAATCCGTCCGCCACTTGTAGCCCGCGCAGAAAGCCCGTGCAGTAACAGGCTTTGACGTCGATTCCGAGGGCGCGGGTTCTACCCAGCTGCTGTAAGACGAGCGGCGAAAGGTCTGCGAAGGCGCAGTTGTCCGGATCGGTCGGGTGCGCCATCGGCATGGTAGTGCCAGAGGTGACGACTACGGCGTCGATCTCGCTCACCAGCTCGGGGTGCTCCTCACCGAGCCGAGCGATCGCGGCGCGCGTCATGGTCGCGGTGTTCTCGTGGGGGCGGCACCAGCGCCGGGCGGCCATGCGCGTTTCCGCGACCAGCGCCGCCGGCTCCGTGCCGAGGGTGAAGCGGCAGCGCCGCAAGTACTCCTCGTTGTCGACGACGTCGCTCGGGTAGGCGTGGGTCGCCGCGACCAGCTCGCTCACGTAACCCAGCTCGCGGCGCGCCGAGCGGGTCACGCGTCGGCCTTCCTCAGGAGCAGGGTCGCGTTTTGCCCGCCGATGCCGTACGCCACCACGATCCCGCTCCGGAGCTTGCGCGCCTCTCCGCGGTTTGCTTGATGGTTGAAGCCGTGGACGATGCGCTTTTCGTCCAGCTGCACGGTGGGCACGACGAAGTCGTTCTTCAACATCAAAGCCGCGGTCGCCGCATTGAGCGCGCTCGAAGCTCCCAGCGTGTGCCCGTAGATAGGCTTCGTGGAGATGAGGGGCACTTCGCGCGTGCGGCGCCCGAACACGCGCTTCATGTAGTTGAGCTCAGAGATATCGCTCGCTTGCACGCCGTTGCCGTGCCCCAGCACGAAGTCGACGTCGTTGGCGCACATTTGCGCTTCTTCCAGATTCTTCTGGATGAGGTCCGCGGGTCGCGCGCCGGTGAAGTCGACGTCCGTCGGGTGCTCGCCGCCGTTACCGTGACGAAACCCGACGATCTGCGCGAGTGGCTGCGCGCCGCGCCGCTGGGCGTGTTCGCGCGTCTCCAGAACCAGCGTCACTGCGCCTTCCCCGAACGCATTGGCGGAGCTGCCCGCGTACGGACGGATCGCGAGCTCCGGGCGTTCTCCTTCGTTGCTGACGAGGCCGGCGTCCCGGTACATTTGATAGAGCGGACCGACGAGGGCCGCGTCGTGCCCGGTGCCGAAGGCGATGTCGATGCGACCCGCTTGCAGCTCCCGAAACGCGTTACCAATCGCGACGACGCCCGACGCGCACGAGTTGTTGAACGTGAACGTGGGGCCTTGCACGCCGAGGATGGCGGCGGCAAGCCCGACGGCTTGGCCCGGCATTCCCAGGTTCAAGTCGCGCGGCGTGAAGCGCGACGACTCCCGCACCCGATGATGAATGAGCTCGTACCAATGCGCGAAATTCCCGCGCGAAGTGCCGTCGAAGAGGCCCGTTTTGGGGGACGCGAAGTCCGAGAGCTCGAGCCCCGCGTCGCGCGCGGCTTGCACCACGGACGCCAAATACAGCTGCTGCTCGCGCAAGCACGACTTGTACAAATGAGCGGGAACGCCATCCATGTAACGCGCGCAGTCGAAATCCCTCACCCGCCCGATCGCGCAGGGGATGCCGTCCGCAGGGTCAGGCTCGATCGCCATCTGCGACGCGCCTTCGCTCAGTTGTCGCCACAGCGCTTCGCGCGTGTCGCAGTTGGGCAAGACAGCGCCGACCCCTGTCACCACCACCTCGTGCAGCACCTGCACGCTGCGGGGCGCGGCGCGCAGCTTCGTTTGAGACCCAAACCCCGACCCTAGGTGATCCTCGATCGGATCGATGCCGCCATGACGTCTAGACATGATGGAGAAACCGCACCCCGACGGTCGGTCGAGCTTGGATGCTCGTTACTGCCGTCCCCTGCAGACTCTCAGTTATGAGTGCACTGCAACACACCCGATTGAGTTGGAACGCGCGAATCTAGATACGATTCACAAAACACTCACCGCCAGGCATGGAATTATCACTCTCACGGTAGGGGTGAAGCGCACCCACGGCAACCGGGGCATTTCGCCTCAGTTGCCGTTCGGTTTCCGCAACAATGCCCAAAAAAGCTGGGCGGCGTACGCGACCAACAGCACGACGATCGTGATGTTCACTGCGCGATCGATCTTCGGCTTAAGGTCACGAAGCTTCGTCCGTAAACCGAGCTTGCCCGCGAGCATGACTAGCAAGATCGCGAGTAGAATTTTCGAGAGCACGGCGCGTCGGTTCCCTTAGCTCTGTACCAGCTGACCGCACGCCGCTTGCACGTCACGGCCGCGCGAGCGCCGCACCGTGACCAGCGTCGGCTTGCGCGCCAGCAGCGCGCGCGCGAACGCGTCCACGTCGCGCTCCTCGGGCGCGCGGTACGGCGCGAGCGAATGCTCGTTGAATGGGATGAGATTGACGTTGTGCCGGAACGCATCGCAAAACTCCGAGAGGCGCGCCGCGTCCTCAACGCTGTCGTTGACGCCCGAGAGCAGCACGTACTCCACCGTGATGCGCTCGCGCGGCCGCAGCGGATACTCGGAAAGCGCTGCGCGTAGCTCGGCGAGCGGGAAGCGGCGGCCAATCGGCATCAGCTCGCGGCGCACCTCGTCCGTCGTCGCGTTGAGGCTGAGCGCCAGAAGCGGCCGCGGAGCGGTCAGCCCGAGCTCGCGGATCTCCGGCACCAAGCCGGACGTAGACACCGTAATGCGTCGGGGAGAAAGACCAAGGCCGCGCGGCTCGCACAAGAGCGCGACCGCCCGCCGAACTTCACTCAGGTTGTGCAACGGCTCGCCCATGCCCATGAAAACGAGCGTGAGCTCACTGGGGTGGCGGGGGCCGAGCTCAGCCACGACACTCAGTACCTGGGCCACGATTTCCCCCGCGCTCAGGTGCCGATGAAAGCCCATGCTGGCTGTCGCGCAGAAGGTGCAGCCCATCGCGCAGCCCACTTGGCTCGAGATGCAGAGCGTGACCCGGCCACCTGCCACCGCACGCGGCATGTGCACGGCCTCCACGCGCTCGCCTGCGAAGGAGAGCAGCAGCTTGGTCGAGCCGTCTGCGGACGCGTGACGCTCCACGAGCTCGGGGAGCTGCAGGCCTCGCGCCTCCAGCTCGGCCCGAGCGCCCCGGCTGACGAGCGGAGCTCCCGCTTGCCACGTCCACGGACGATGCAGGCGCTCGAACGTGGCTTCCGGCGCCGGGACCCCGAGCGCTTTGAGCTCACTCGGTGACAGGCCGAACGCCTGCGCTTGGCTCACACGCGGCGGCTGAGCCGGAGCCGCTGAGGCGAGGGGCAGGGAGAACACCGGCGCAGCATAGCTTGGCCGCCCGCTACGACCAGCGGCGGGCGGCCCGGCCAGCGGTTCCGCTCACTCTTCGGCGGCGGTGGGCGCGTCTTTGACGCGTAGCTGAACCAGCTTTTCCTGGATCTGCCGAGCGCGCGAGTCGTCCGACACGTCCGAGTGGCACACGGCCTTTTGGCCCTGGCTCGCGCCCACGGCTCCGGCCGTCTTCGACGCCAGGCGGTGAAGCTCTTCCGGCGGCAGCACGCCGCGTTTCTCCAGAATCTCGCGTTGCTCCTCGGTGAGCGCGGGCGACTTCATGACGCGCTCGCGCGCGAAGCCTTCCGCTTTGCCGGATGTAAACTCGACGATCTCCTTGGAGATGCGCACCGAGCACCAATCGTGCCCGCACATGGCGCAAAAGTCCGTGTCCACGTCCAAGTCTTCGTCGTGGAACGCGCGGGCGGTGTCCGGGTCGAACGACAGCTCGAACTGCTTTTCCCAGTTGAGCGCGGCGCGTGCCTTGGTGAGCGCATCGTCCCAATCCCGGCTCCCCGGGATGCCGAGCGCCACGTCCGCCGCATGGGCCGCGATCTTGTACGCGATGCAGCCTTGCTTCACGTCGTCCTTCTTGGGCAAGCCAACGTGCTCTTTGGGCGTCACGTAGCAGAGCATGGACGCGCCGTGGTACGCGGCCGCGGTAGCACCGATGCAGCTCGTGATGTGGTCGTAGCCAGGGAAGGTCCCTCTACCATCACTTGACAGCCCCTCTTCCAAGCCTTTTCGGTGAGCTCTCCCAACGTCTCCAGCTCGGAGAGCTGCGCTTGATCGCTGGCGTCCGCGAGCCCGCCCGGCCGCAAGCCATCCCCGAGCGAGAACGAGACATCGTACTCGCGCATGATGTCGCAGATCTCGTCGAAGTGCGTGTACATCGGGTTTTCCTTGCCGTGGACGAGCATCCACTTGGCGAGCAAAGAGCCGCCGCGGCTCACGATGCCGATCAGCCGCTTTTGCACGAACGGTAGGTGCTCCCGGAGGACGCCGGCGTGGATCGTGAAGTAGTCGACCCCTTGCTTGGCTTGGTGCAAGAGGCCCTTCATGATTTCGGACTCGGTCAGGTCCTCGATTTTTCGACCGATGATCATCGAATAGATCGGGACCGTGCCGATGGGCGCGGTGGAGTTCCTAACGATCGCCTCACGGCACTCGTCCAGGTTACCGCCCGTAGAGAGGTCCATGACCGTGTCCGCGCCCCAGCGCACGGACCAATGGAGCTTCTCCACCTCTTCTTGCGTGGAGGAAGAGACGGGCGAGGCGCCCATGTTGGCGTTGACTTTGGTCTTCGTGGCGCGGCCGATCGCCATGGGGTCCAGGCGGTAGCCGAGATGCACCTTGTTGGCGGGGATGATGAGGCGCCCCGAGGCGACCTCGACCCGAACCTGCTCGGGCGTGAGGTGCGGCTCGCGCTCGGCAACGCGGCGCATCTCCGCCGTGACGACGCCGAGGCGCGCAGACTCGAGCTGCGTCACGGGCGCGAACCCTGCCGGTGCGCTCACGCGCTCGCCGTCTCGAGCCCAACCCGCGGGTAAGAAGTCCCACGCCGTTTTATCGCTCGGCGCCGGCATGCCGGGCGTGTCCGGCGAGCTGAAGCTGAGCGGCCCACCCACCGCGGCCGGGTTGGCGAAGGAGCCCGGGTTGGTGCCCTCTCGCGCGGAAGAAGGATTCGCAGCGCCACGCAAGGGAAGGATTCTGTTTGCCATCAGCTTGTTCTCTCGTTTCAAATGAGGGAACGCCGCCGAAAGGCCCGGACGACGCTTCCCTACGCCGGTCCAAACCGGATCAGGTTCAACGGGTACTTCTCAGCGGGTCGAAGGCAACCGCGCCCCGAGCGACGGCGGAGACCCTAACACAACGAGCTGCCCGGGCTCTAGGCCGGCGAGCACCGGTTGCGTGGCCGGGCGCCCACGTTGACGGCTAGGGCTTCGGGATTCGCAGCGTTTTGCTGATCATACCGGCGCCCAGCAAGACGAACACCAACGCCAGGGGGTGAAGCGCCAGAGGCCCGAGGTCCCAGACGCCGAGCACGAGCGCGGGCGCGGGCGAAGCGGCCATGAGGGCAGCCAGGAGCACCACCAGCATGAGGCTGCTCGGGATTGGGAAGCCTTCGAAGTAGGTGACCTTGCCCCGCGCCTCGCTGAGCTTCTCCGCGGTCACGTTGTAGCGCGCGAGCCGACCGATTCCGCAAGCCACGAACATCACCAGACAAACCAGGTCCAGCGACGCCCGTAGGCCGACCGCAAAGCCCATCACTGCTGGCGCGACGCCGAAGGAAACGACGTCCGCCAGAGAATCCAGCTCTCGGCCCATCGCTGAGCTTTCATGGCGGAGCCGCGCGACGCGGCCGTCCAGCACGTCGAAAAGGAGCGCCAGCGGCAGCAAGCCAGTGCCCACCCAAAACGCGGTGGAGTTCCCGTCGCTGCAGTAGCTGAGGAAGGCCAGCACCGCACCCATACCGCACACGCCGTTGGCCAGCGTGAGGAAGTCAGCGACCTTGAAGTCCCGCAGCAGGGAGAAATGTCGGGGTTCAGCGCGCGCCATGGGCGGCGGTTCTGCAGTTAACGTGCCGCCTCCAAAACCCCGACGTAAGGCGTTTCCCGTCCCGTGATGCGTGTAATAAATGCCACGCGGTGGCCCGCAGCGTGGTCATTCTGCACGGCGGGGCGGCGAGGGGTGGGAGGCGCTCGAGCGCTTTTAGGGCACGTACTTGTAGAGCTCGACCCAGTCGTAGCGCGCCTCGGCTCCGATAGTTCCCTCCCCCACCGCGCCCGCCCACGCCGCGCTGGAAGACGCCCAGATCGTCAGAAGCACATTCTGGGGGAGCTTCATCCGATCGATGTGCTTGTCCCACGTGTAGATGACAACGTCGTCCACGAGAAAACGCGCGCTCTGGGGCGTCCACTCCATGGTGTAGATGTGAAAGTCTTCGGTGGCGTCGAAGCCGAGCGTCGGCTTGTACGGCTCTTGCGTCGGCGTCACAGAAACGGTGACTGGGGGCTGCGTGGGCGCGCCGGTGTACACCATGGTGTTCAGCTGCACGGTCGAAGGGCTCTTACCGAGGCACTCGATATCGAGCTCGTTCCAATCGTCGGCAGGCCAGGGCGTGTAAATAGTGACGAGCGACGAGACCACGCCTGGCCCCTTCGCGAACTTGAGCCGCGCCTTGACTCGGCCGTAGGTCAGCGTCTCCAGCGATCGTACCTCCGCGCCGAGGTAGGGCTTGGCGGCGCCGCTATCGTCTACCGTCCCCGCCGGAGCTTCGAGCAAGCGAATGCGTAGCTCACCTTCTTCCACCGCGACGGCCTGGCTCGAGAACAGCGCCAAGTTCGTGTCCCACGAGTGAGTCATCGCCTGCCAGCGCGATGCGTCGAGCGCGTCGAAGTCGTCTCGGAACAGCAGCTCGAACGTGCCGTCGTTCACGCCTGCGGTGCCGGCGCTGCCCGCCGGGGCGCCGCCCGTCCCGCCCGCCGCCGTGCCGGAGCCGCCTGCGCCGCTCGAAGCACCGCTCGTCGAGCCGCTCGTCCCGCTCGAAGCGCCGGCGGCGGGCAGCTCCGTGGAGCTGCTCGCGTCGCAGCCCGAAATGGCGAAAGCGCAAAGCACGAAGGGCAAGATTCTTGGCTGGATCCGCATGCCCGCAGTGTGCTGAGCCGAGCGAAGCGCGGCTTCTCAGTTTTTGCACTTTGTCTGCGGATGCTAGATTGAGCGCGTGAAGCCGCCGCTGTTCCAGCCGTTCCCGATGCAAGCTCAGCGTCGCGCGCAGGTTTGGCGGCACCAGCCGATGTACCGGCGCCCGCGGCACTTTCACGACGAGCCGGAGATCAACCTGGTGCTACGCGGCGCCGCCCGCCTCGGCGTGGGGGACCACGAGCTCACGCTCACCTCCGGCCGCGCCGTGGTGCTCCAACCCGGCCAAGATCACGAGCTGCTTTCCGCGACGGAAGACCTGGAGCTGTACGTCATCGCCGTGCGGCCGGAGCTCGCTGCGCGCGACGCTTCGGTCTTCGGCGCCGCCGGGGGCATCGCGCACGTCGACGAAACGGACCTGGCCAGCACCGAGGAAGCGCTACGCGCCCTGAGTCACGTGAGCAGCGTAGAAGCTCTGGAACAGGGTATCGCCGGTGTCTGGTCGCGGGTCGCGCGAGACGCGGAGCTACCCTCCGCGGTGGCGCGTCGTGCGCGCGCTGCCGTCCACGCGCAGCCGGGCTTGGCTGGCGCGGAGCTCGCGTCGCGCTTGAGCACGACGCCGAGCGAGCTCAGTCGCTCGTTCCGTCGCAGCTTCGGCACGTCCCTCGTGGAGTACCGCGCTCGCATGCGCTTGCTGCGATTCGTGCAGCTCGTCGACTCTGGTCAGTCGCTCACGAGCGCCGCGCTCTCCGCGGACTTCGGCAGCTACGCGCAGTGTTTTCGCGTCTTCGAGCGAGCGCTGGGCTGCTCGCCTAGTGAATACTTCGCCGGCGCCCGGCGCGAGCTGGACCAACGCCTGGCCTAGAAGAAGCTAACCTCGTCCAGCCACAGCTGGAAATCGCTCTGCTCAGCCCAAAACGAGAGCCGCACGAGCCGCTCGGGCTGCCACTCTGCCGGGGCCGCCCATTCCGGTTGCTGCAGCTCGTCGAAGCTGAGCTCGAAGCGCTGCCAATCGCTACCGAGCGTGATGACGGCGCCGTAATCGCTACACGCATCAGCGTCGCACTCCCCGCCGTCGCCCACGGGCGTCGTTGCGGGCGACGCGAAGTTGACGCGCACCCCGTTTCGCCCTCGCGCCGTGAACGCGAGCCCCCTCGACGTGGACACATCCACCGTGCACGTGCGGCTGGGGGTTGCGTTCAAGCGCACACCCACGAACGCGCCCCAACTCCGGAAGCCGGAGGCGGTGGTGTGAAGCGCATGCCCGGCGCTGGTCGGTGCTCCGGGGACGGCCAACAGCGTTCCGCCCGTCTGCTCGCCAGCCGGCGGCGACTGCTCGCCCGTGCCGTCATTTTCTACGTACCAGAGTCCGTGCAACCCTCCCGTCGTGTCGAGCAGCACGTCGCCATCTTCGAAGTCGTCTACGAGGATCGCTTCGGGCAGGTCTCGGAGCGCGCGACATTGCGCGGGCAGGCTCGGGCCCTCGCTCGTGCCCGGCGACTCTTGCCGCTTCTCTCCGCCACACGCCAGCGCGCAGACGCCACCGACGACCGCCTTCCAAACCCTCGACCGCATACGGAACCTTTATGCGGGGCCCGACGTCGTCTTGGTTTCCGCGTGGCGCCGACGGAGAGCGACAGCGGCCATCGACACCCATAAGAGCGCATTTTGAGCGGCTTTGGCGCAGCCGCCCCTTCCGCGCTCAGCGGATTCGTTGCAAATTGCCTCAGCAACGAGGGGCAAAGTATTCGATAACTATCGTCGCTAAGGAGCTTATTCAGCGTTGGAAACGTCGAGTCCGGAAAAGCGTCGTTTGGGGGGCTCGAAGTCAGGTGCGTGGCTGCCACCTTCAACCGTGCTCGGCTTGGGCCTGGCCCTGCTGGCGGTGCTGTGCATCACATTTTTTTCCGTGCGTTCGCTGCAGAACCGAAATCAATCGGCCGAGCGCGTGCAGCGGAGCCAGCGCATCAACGAGCGCTTGGAGGTCGTCGTCTCCACCCTCAAGGACGCGGAGACGGGCCAGCGCGGCTACCTGCTGACCGGCGATGAGAAGTACCTGCAGCCTTTCGTGGCCGCCGAGTCCCGGTTGGATGGGCAACTGGAGGCGGTGCGGCGCGAGCTCGAGGACGAGGGCCAGCGTCGTCTCCTGGAAGAGGCGCGAGGCTTCGCCCGCTCCAAGATGGTCGAGCTGAGGTCGACGATCGAGTTACGTCAAAAAGGCCATGCCGAAGAGGCGCTTAGGATGGTCCGCACGGATCGCGGCAAGCAGGACATGGACCAGCTGCGCGCGACCGTCGCGACCATGGAAGCCGCCGAGCGCGCTGAGCTGCAGAAGCGTGAGCTAGAGTGGCACGAAGCGATTGCGTTCACGAAGTTCGTGTCATGGGGCAGCTCCGCGCTCCTACTCTTCTGCATCGCCGCTGCGGCGGTCGTCATGTCGCGCGATTTCCGTGCGCGTGAGCTCCGTTCTTGGCTCCAGTCCAGCCAGATGGAGTTGACGGAGCGCATCGCGGGCGAGCAACGGCTCGAGCAGCTGGGCGAAAGTGTGCTGGAGTTCTTGGCGCCGCACCTCGGCGCGCAGGTAGGGAGCATGTACATCTCCGAGGTGGGCGGCACTTACCGCCGCTTCGCCGGCTTCGCGCTGCCGGCCCTCGATCGGAACAGCCCTGAGGCGGCCCTCCGCCGTGGAGACGGTCTGCTGGGTCAGGCGGCCAAGAGAGGGCAAATTATGCATGTGAAGGACGTGCCGAGCGACTTCGTTCAAGCCGAGTCGAGCCTGGGCCGCGGCAAGGTCCGGGAGCTGGTTCTGGTCCCCTTCCGCCACGAAGGGGTCGTACACGCGCTCGTAGAGCTCGGCTTTTTCGAAGCCGTGCACCCGGCGGATCTGGAGCTGCTCAAGGCGGTGACAGAGCAAGTCGCGATCGCCGTGCGCGCGTCCAAGGACCGCTCGCGGCTCGAAGAGCTGCTGGAGGAGACTCAGCGCCAGGCCGAGGAGCTCCAAGCCCAGCAAGAAGAGCTGCGCGTCTCCAACGAGGAGCTCGAGGAGCAAGGGCGCGTCTTGAAAGAGTCGCAGACGCACCTGGAGAACTCGCAGGCGGAGCTCGAGCAAACCAACTCGCAGCTCGAGGAGCAAGCACAGATCCTCGAGACCCAAAAAGACGAGCTGGCGCGCGCTCAAGCCATCTTGGAAGAGCGCGCCGCCGAGCTTCAGCGCAGCAACCAGTACAAGAGCGAGTTCTTGGCCAACATGAGCCACGAGCTGCGTACGCCGCTCAACTCGTCGCTCATCTTGTCCAAGCTGCTGGCGGACAACAAGGACGGCAACCTCACGGCCGAACAGGTTCGCTTCGCCCAGACCATCTCGTCGGCGGGCAACGACCTGCTCTCGCTCATCAACGACATCTTGGACTTGTCCAAGATCGAAGCCGGCAAGGTCGAGCTTCAGGTCGAGGACATGCCGGTCGCGCCTGCCATTTCCAACCTCATCCGCACGCTGCAGCCGGTGGCCACGCAAAAAGGTCTCGAGCTCTCCTCGCGCACCGAGGTCGGAACCCCCGAGCGCATCCGGACGGACTCTCAGCGCCTGGCCCAAATCCTCAAGAACTTGCTGGCGAACGCGCTCAAGTTCACTCACAGGGGCTCCGTCTCGCTCCACGTCAGCGCGGCGCCGGACAACGGCATTCAATTCGCGGTGACGGACACCGGCATCGGCATCGGCCCGGATCAGCACGAGGCCATCTTCGAGGCGTTTCGCCAAGCCGACGGCAGCACCCACCGCAAGTACGGCGGAACCGGTCTCGGCCTGAGCATCGCGCGGGATCTAGCCCGGCGCATGGGCGGCGACATTCACCTCCGCAGCACGCTGGGCGAAGGCAGCACCTTCATCCTTACCTTGCCGCTCGAGCTGGAGCCGAAGAGCGGCTCGTCCGCGCCCCCGCCCCGCGCGGTGACGGCGGTGCCCAGCGCGTCGGTGTCGGCTTCTCCGATTCAAGCCAAGCACGCGCCGTCGCCGGAGCGACCGAGTCAGGTTTCGGCGCCTCTCATCGACGACGACCGCAACTCGCTAACCGAGGGCTCACGCGTCATCTTGGTCGTGGAAGACGACGTGCACTTCGCGGCCGTGCTGCGGGACCTGGCGCGAGAGCTGGGCTTTCAGTGCGTGGTGACGCACACGGCGGGCGATGGGCTCGCCGCGGCGGACCGCTACCGCGTTAGCGCCATCTTGCTGGATATCAACCTGCCGGATCACTCCGGGCTCGGCGTACTGGACCAGCTCAAGCGAAACCCCGCCACTCGCCACATTCCAGTGCATGTCGCCTCCGTGGAAGACTTTTCGCGAGAGGCGCGGGAGCTCGGCGCGGCCGGCTACGCGCTGAAGCCGGTGAAGCGGGAGCAGCTGGTGCAAGCCGTGCACATGCTGGAGCAGAAGTTCTCCCAGGGGCTCCGGCGCGTCTTGGTCGTGGAGGACGACGAGCGGCAGCGGGAAAGCGTGCGCGAGCTACTCAGCACGGGTGAGGTGGAGATCGTAGGCGTTTCGACGGCGAGCGGCGCGCTCAAGGCGCTCCGAGAGAGCACCTTCGACTGCATCGTCATGGATCTGAATCTGCCCGACCTGAGCGGCTACGAGCTGCTGGAGCAGATGGCGACGCAAGAGGACGTGTCGTTTCCGCCCGTCATTGTCTACACCGGGCGCTCGCTCACCGGTGACGAAGAGCAGCGCCTGCGACGATTCTCGAAGTCCATCATCATCAAGGACGCGCACTCGCCGGAGCGATTGCTGGACGAAGTAACGCTGTTCCTCCACCAGATGGAGGCCAAGCTCCCGCTCGACCGGCAGCGCATGCTGAAGGAAGTGCGTAAGCGCGAAGCCGCGCTCGAAGGGCGGCGCATCCTCGTCGTGGAAGACGACGTCCGGAATATTTTCGCGCTCACCAGCGTGCTGGAACCCAAGGGCGTGAAAATCGAGATCGCTCGCAACGGCAAAGAGGCCCTGGTTGCCCTGGACAAGAGCCGCGGTCAGGCCGACGCCAAGGTCGACCTCGTGCTCATGGACTTGATGATGCCCGAGATGGACGGTCTCACGTGCATGCGGGAGATCCGCAAGCAACCTCACTGGAAGAAGCTGCCCATCATCGCGCTCACCGCCAAGGCGATGAAGAACGACCAGGAGCAGAGCGTCGCCGCCGGCGCCAATGACTACATCGCCAAGCCGCTGGACGTGGAGAAGCTGCTCTCACTCATTCGCGTTTGGATGCCCAAGTGACCGCGAACGAAGCAATTTATCCGACCCCGGCGAGCTTCGACATCGAGCTCAAGCTATTTTTGGAAGCGATCTACCTCAAGTACGAGTATGACTTCCGGCAGTACGCGCACTCCTCGTTGAAGCGCCGCGTGACCGCGGCCATGACCCGCTTCGGCTGCTCCACCATCACTCAGTTGCAAGAGCTGGTGATGCACGACACGCTCGCCTTCCCCCAGCTTTTGGATTTCC
>JAQSWN010000343.1 GCA_029266615.1 Polyangiaceae bacterium | reverse complement strand
CTCAAAACAGAACAACCAACGCTCATGCGGGTGATCCATTCGTCCCACGTTGAGTCGTTGACTCCAGCCCTGGTTCACGAGCTCGCCCACGCCGTCCTCGCCAAGCCGGGCCGCGCGGACGAGCTGGTGGCAGTGCTGGAGTGGGCGCTGGCGGAGCGCTGCCGACGCCTGCGCGACAGCGTCGGCTTCTAATACCGCAGAGTGATGCTGACCGGTCCCGACGGTAGGGACCGGGATTTAACGGGAGGTGGGAGACGGGAGCACGTCACCCGACGCGGGCGGAAGCGCGCCCCCCCAAACCTCTCGCGCTCGCTCCCGTCCCTCTCGCCTCCCGTCTCGTGTTCCATCTCGCCGGTCGGGCTTGGTCGAGCCGAGCGGTCCTACGCGCCGTTCGGGCGCTAAAGCAGCTTGGCGATGGTGACGAGCTGCATGTTGCTCGTCCCCTCGTAAATCTTGCCAATCTTGGCGTCGCGGTAGAACTTCTCTGCCGGATACTCTTTGGTGAAGCCGACGCCACCGAAGAGCTCCACGCACTGGCTGGCAGTGCGCTCCGCGACCTCGGAAGCGAACAGCTTGGCCATCGCCGCCTCTTTCACGAACGGTTGGCCCGCGTCTTTGAGCCGCGCCGCGTTGTAGACCATCAGGCGCGCGGCTTCGATCTCCATCGCGATGCGCGCGAGGTGAAACTGCATGCCTTGGAAGTCGGCGATGGGCTTACCGAATTGCACTCGTTCCCGGGTATACGGCAGGGCCGCATCGAAAGCGCCTTGAGCCAGCCCCAGCATCTGAGCGCCGATGCCGATGCGGCCCTCGTTGAGGGCTTCGATCGCGATCTTGTAACCCTTGCCGACCTCGCCCAGCACGTTCTCGGCCGGCACCTCCACGTTATCGAACGTGAGCTCGCACGTGCTGGAGGCGCGGATGCCGAGCTTGTGCTCTTTCTTACCGACCCCAAAGCCCGCGAAAGTCTTCTCGACGATGAACGCGGTGATGCCCTTGTACCCGAGCGAAGGGTCTACGTTCGCGAACACGACGAAGAGCGTGCTTTCAGCGGCGTTGGTGATCCAAAGCTTGCGTCCGTTCAGCACGTACTTGTCGCCACGTTTTTCCGCCCGCAGCTTGAGCGCGAACGCGTCCGACCCGGAGGAGGCTTCGCTGAGCGCGTAGGAGCCGACCCACTCCGACGCCATCTTGGGCAAGTAGCGAAGTTTTTGCTCGTCGTTCGCCCAACGCAAAAGCGCGTTGATGACGAGCGTGTTCTGAACGTCCACCAGTACGGAGACGCTCGGGTCCACACGCGCCAAGGCCTCCACCGCGAGGATGGCGGTAAAGAAGCTCGCGCCCGCGCCGCCATACGGCTCCGGAACCTCGATGCCCATCACCCCGAGCTCGAACAGCGCGGGCAAGAGCGCCGGGTCCAGCGTCGCTGACTCGTCCATCTGCGAAACCTTGGGACCGATGCGCTGCTTGGCAAAGTCCAGCACCGTGTCGTGAAACAGCCGCTCGTCTTCCGAGAGTTGAGTGAGTGCGGTCACGGTCATGCGGGTTCCAAAGTTAACCCGGAGTCACGGTTGCAGCGCAAGCAGGCGCCGGAAAGGGCGGGGAGGCGACGGGAAGCCGCCGCGAAGGCGAGCCTATTGTTGATGAAAGCGTGGGAGCCGCATAGTCTCGCGCCCCCGTGAGTTTGGCTCGCACTCTTGGCGGCGCGGCGCTGACCGCGGCCTTGCTTGGTGCGAGCGCCGCGCGCATCGGTCCGGACACGCGGGAGTCCGCGCTCACGCGCTACCAGGGCGACACGGTGTACGCGCGCGCCGAATCCAAGCTGGTCTTCGGCGGGCGGCACTTGCTGGAAGGCGCCTTCGGGTACCAAGAACGGCGTGCGGGTAGAGCTGAGCGGCGAGCAAAGCGTGGACCTCGCCAATTTGCCGGCCTCGGGTTGCGTGCGCTACGGCGGCACCGTGCTCGGCTTCGTGGACCTGAGTGACGGCGGGCGCATGCTGAGCCTCGCGCTCTCCGCCACGCCCGTGGATCCCGTCGGCGATCGGCCGGTCCCTTCACCCAGCTGGCGGCGCCGGGGGGCGGGTCGCTCCATGCCGGGTCTCCGGTCAGGGCGCCTGTACGGCAGGAGCGCGGTCGTGGCCATGCTGCGCTACTCCTGGCCGATTTGGCTTTCGCTCAAGGGCTCGCTCCAGGCACGGCCTCGGTAACGTGTTCGGCCCGCACTTCGAGGGCATTCGGCCCGGCCGCGTGCGAGTGTCGACCGCTATCGGCCTCGAGACCAACAGCTCGCGCGACACCGTCTTTCAGGCCCTCGTCGGCTTCGGGATGGAAACGGTGGAGCGGCGCGGATCTCGACACATTCCGGGTCGGCTTGGGGGTGCGCAGCGCCTTTTGATAGTAAGCTGCCGCGCGCTCATGTCGGGCAATAGCTTCGGTCAAGCCTTTCGCATCTCCACCGCCGGTGAGTCTCACGGCCCCGGCAACGTCGTCATCATCGACGGCTGCCCGGCTGGCATCGCGCTTTCCGTGGAGGACCTGCGGGTGGACCTCTCGCGACGCCGTCCCGGCCAAAGCCGCATCGTCACGCAACGACAAGAGGCGGACGAGCCGGAAATCTTGGCGGGGGTATTCGAAGGTCACACCACCGGCACCAGCATCGCAATCTTGGTCCGCAACGAAGACCAGAAGAGCAAAGACTACTCGGACATCAAAGACAAGTACCGCCCGGGCCACGCCGACTACACGTACGACCAAAAGTACGGCTTCCGCGACTACCGCGGCGGCGGGCGATCCAGCGCGCGTGAAACGGTGTCGCGCGTCGCCGCTGGCGTCGTCGCGAAGAAGCTCATCGCCCAAGCCTTCGGCGGCAAAGTCGTCGGGTACGTCACGCAGGTCGGCCACGTCGTGGCCAACGTCGCGGACCCGAGCGCGGTCACGCTCGAGCAGGTGGAGACGCTGCCGGACGGCTCGCCCAACATCGTGCGCTGTCCCGATCCGGCGCGCGCGGCGGAGATGGTCGCGCTGGTGGAGGAGGTCCGTAAAGCCCAAGACTCGATCGGCGGCGTGTCGGAAATCGTGGCGAGCGGCGTGCCCGCCGGCTTGGGCGAGCCCGTGTTCGACAAGCTGAAGGCAGATCTGGCCAAGGCGCTCTTCAGCCTGCCGGCCGTGGTGGGGGTGGAGTACGGCGCCGGTTTCGCGGTCGCGGCCATGCGCGGGAGCCAGCACAACGACCTGTTTCGCGCCGAAAATGGCCAAGTGACGACCAGCACCAACCGCCACGGCGGCATGCTGGGCGGCATTTCGAGCGGGATGCCCATCGTGGTGCGGGCGGCCGTGAAGCCGACCAGCAGCTTGCCGCTGGAGCAAACGACGGTCACCCAAGCGGGAGGAGCTACGACGATTCGCACGAAGGGCCGTCACGATCCTTGCCTCTTGCCGCGCTTCGTCCCCATCGGTGAAGCCATGGTCGCGCTCGTGCTAGCCGACCATTACCTGCGGCAGCGCGGGCAACGCGGCGACTGGGGCAAGTAGCAACCATGCGCAAGCTCAAGGTGGCGCTCGCCTCGGTCGTCGCCGTGTTTTGTCTGTACGGCGCCAAGGAGCTGCTCGGTGGCTCGCGCGACCAAGGTCTGCAGGCGCTCCTGATTGCGGGCGTCGCCGGTGCGGTGCTCGTGGCGCTGGTGTTGAAGTCGAAGTGACGGAGTAAAGAAAAGAGATCATGGCCAAACGCGACGTCTTTAGCGGCACCACGGCGCTCGTCACCGGCGCCTCCTCTGGCCTTGGTGAGGAGTTCGCGCGCGAGCTCGCGCGACGCCACGCCAACCTGGTGCTCACCGCCCGCTCGCTGGACAAGCTGCAGCAGCTGGCCGCCGATCTATCGCGCGTGAACGGAGTGCAGGTACAAGTCATCGCCCAAGACTTGGCCGAGCCGGACGGCGCGCTCACCCTCGCGCGCGAGCTGAAGGCCCGCAATATCGCGGTCGATCACCTGATCAACAACGCCGGCTTCGGCACCGCCGGCCGCTTCGAATCGATGGACGTGGAGCGCGAAGCCCGCATGATTCGCGTCAACTGCGAGAGCGTCACCGTGCTCTCCCGCTCGCTCCTCCGCGGCATGTTGGATCGAAAGCGCGGCGGTATCCTCAACGTGGCGTCCACCGCCGGCCATCAACCGACGCCGTTCATGACTACCTACGGCGCCAGCAAGGCGTTCGTGCTCTCCTTCACGCTCGCGCTCGCGGAGGAGCTACGCGGCACCGGTGTGCACGCGCTCGCGCTCTGCCCGGGGCCCGTGCCGACCGGCTTCCAAGCTGCCGCCAGCATCCCCAGTGGCGCCGTGCTCTCCTTCGCCAAGCTGGACGCGCACACGGTGGTGGAGCGCGCGCTGGACGCCTACGCCCGTCGGGCCGTCATCGAGACGCCCGGCTTCGTCAACAGCGTACAAACCCTTGCCTCCAAAGTCTTTCCGCGCTCGCTCGTCGTGCGGGCCGCGCGCCTCACGATGACCAAGCTCGGACGAATTTCGGGCTAGCGAGGCCGGGTCGAGCTGTGGCGCCGCTGCCCTGGTGCCGAGCCGGCAGGACGGTACTAAGCTGGCCGGCGATGTCGGGTCTCTTTCGCGTTTCATCGCTCGCCCTCGCCTCCCTCGCGCTCGCTTGCAGCGCGTCTTCGCCTGGCCCCCGCCCGGCCGCGCCGAAAACCCGGCCGCTCACGGTGCCGGACTCAGCCGCCCCCGCTGCCGCCGCCAAGCCCACCGTCGAAAATTCGGGCGGTATGTGGCTGCCGACGCAAATTCCGCTCAAGGCGGAGGAGCTCAAACGGCTCGGGCTGGCGATCGATCCAGCGCTGCTCGCAGATCCGAAGTCGAGCGTGCTCGCTTCGATCGTGAACCTGAACGGCTGCTCGGCGTCGTTCGTGTCCAAGGAAGGTTTGGTCGTCACCAACCACCATTGTGCGACCGGCGCTTTGCAGCACAATTCGACGCCGAGTCAAAACTTGCTCGAGCTTGGCATGCTCGCCAAGAGCCGCACGGAAGAGCGGTCCAGCGGTCCTTCGGCGCGCCTCAGCGTCCTTTCGAAAATGACCGAGGTCACCGAGCAGGTCCGGCCTGCGCTCACGCAGGTCACGGACGACAAGGCGCGCAAGCTTGCGCTGGAAAAGCTACAGAAGGAGCAGGTCGCGCGCTGCGAGCAAGGTCGCAAAGACGTGCGCTGCGGCTTCCACAGCCTCTACGGCGGCCTGCGCTACTTCTTGATGGAGACGCTGGAGATCCGGGACGTGCGCATCGTGTACGCGCCCCCCGAGAGCGTCGGTAGCTTCGGGGGCGAAATCGACAATTGGCGCTGGCCTCGCCAGTGTGGCGACTTCGCGTTTTTTCGCGCCTACGTGGGCAAAGACGGCCTGCCCGCAGACTACTCGCCAGACAACGTGCCGTACCAGCCGCCTGCGTTTTTGAAGCTCGCCTCGTCGCCGCTCACGGAGGGGGACCTAGTGATGGTGACGGGCTATCCCGGCCACACGGAGCTGCTCTCCCC
>JAQSWN010000342.1 GCA_029266615.1 Polyangiaceae bacterium | reverse complement strand
TCGGCGAAGTTGGGGGTAGGAAGGGGGATGAAAGCACATGGGCAAGCTGACGGCCGCGCAGGTCAAGCACGCCAAGCAGGGACGCCACTGCGATGGGCGCGGGCTGTACCTGCAAGTGATCGGCGGCTCGAAAACCTGGCTGTTGCGCTACAAGCACCAGCGGCGCGAACGCTGGATGGGCCTGGGCTCGGTCGAGTTCGTCACGTTGGCGGAGGCTCGCGAGCAGGCATTCGAGCTGCGGTGAAGCGCGAGAAAATCGATCCGCTCGAAGCGCGCCGTGTTTTGCAAGTCGGAGCGCGCCTAGCGGCGCTCGCCGGGACCACCTTCGAACAAGTTGCCCGGCAATATGTCGAGATCCGTGCGACGGCGAAGAAGTGGCGCGGCGACGCCTCGCGTCGCGAGTGGCTCTCCACCTTGGAGAGGCACGCCTTCTCTAAGATCGGAAGCTTGCCGGTCGATTTGATCGACAGCGCGTGCGTACGCAGCGTCCTCGATCCGATCTGGATTGAAGCGAAGAAGCCCCATGTGGGGGCGCGGCTGCGCGAGCGGCTGGAATTGATTCTGGAGTTCGCGAGGGCGAGAGGGCTCCGCCAGGGTGACAATCCCGCGAAATGGCGAGGCGGCCTCGAACACAGCTACGCGGGGATCGAGATCAGCACCGAGAACCATGCGGCGCTGCCCTTCGCGGAGCTTCCGGCGTTGATGCAGGAGCTTGCGCAGTTGCCGGGCATCGCAGCGCGGGCATTACAGTTCCTGATCCTGACGGCTTCTCGCACAGGCGAGACGCGCTTCGCCCGCTGGTCGGAGATCGACCATGCGGAGCGCGTCTGGGTCATTCCCGGGGAGCGCATGAAGGGAGGGAAGGAGCACAAGGTGCCGTTGTCGAATCGAGCGCTGGCGATTCTCGCGGAGCTTCCGCGCGACGTCGAGGCTGATGCGGTATTCCCCGGCCGCAGCGCGGGCGGCTTCATGAACCAGGATGCGATGGCCGACGCGCTGGCGAAACTCCGCGGCCGCGTGACGGTCCACGGGTTCCGTTCCGCCTTCAAGGACTGGGCGAACGCGACCACGTCGCATGACAACTATGTGGTTGAAAAAGCCCTCGCGCACGCGATCCCGAATGCAGTCGAGGCCGCTTACCGGCGCAACGACATGGTCGAGAAGCGGCGGCAGTTGATGAACGAGTGGGCGGCCTATTGCGCCTCGCCGGTCCGCTCGGGAGAGGTCGTGCCATTGCGAGCCGCTGCGTCTGGGATGTGAGTTTCTCACTCCGCAGCAGCCTCGCCCCAGGCGCTTACAAACTCTGTCACAGTTTCGCGCTTTGCCGCCTCGATGGTGCACAGCCGAGCTGGGCATGGCGTCACCGGCGCGGACGGCTCGCGATCCACGCATCGATCTCGTCCTCATACCAGGCGACGCTTCTCGGTCCGATCGAAACCGCCCGCGGGAACTCGCCGGCCTGCATGGCGGCGTAGATCGAACTACGGCCGTGGCCAATTTTGGCCTCGACCTCGGAGCGCCGCAGCAGACGGCTTTGCTGGGACGAGGGGGGTTTGCTCGGCACCGCGATGAGCCTTCTCGGAAGCGCTAGGAAGATAGCGACGCAACCTGGCTCCGTCAAGAACAATTACAGTACTGGGTGGTACTTTATTTGTATGCTTATTGAGTATACGAGCCAATGAGGATCTCGGCGTACATATGGTTATTATAGGTATCAATCGACATACACAAACTATGGCTCAAAATTCACTTGCACCAAGTATCATTCCTCGGCAAGATGGTTCATCACAGGAGAAAGAACGCTCGCCGCCGAGGTTCAGTCGACGACGAGCGCGGAAGCCGCTACAATGTCTTGATTATGTTTGAGTTTTAGCGTCCCACCGCGCAAAGGTCAAGCATCGCCCTCGACGTCGAGCTCCAATAGTGGGGCTGTCATGATCCGTCGACGACCTCGTGCGCTTTCGGCCAAGGACGAAAGCCGGCCCAATAGCTCCGCGGACGCCATCGTTGAGGCGCTCCACCTCCAAGCGTCCGAAGGGAGTTCGAATGAACGGCGCTGGCTTGACTTCGGCTACGCGGAGCACGTCACGCAAAAAATCAGAGACCACCGTCTCGCCATGCTTGGTGGCGGCTGGCAACCGATCGCCGTGCACGCCCCTTGGAGCCCCTACGCGCACAGCCCAGGCAAGCAGCCGGTCAAACGTTGGGGCGAAACGCCCGCGGAAAGGGATTGGCGACGCGGGCATACCGAGGCGCAACTCGTCCACGTCACTGCGGTCTCGTCAAACACGGGCACCCTATGCGATGGCCTCCGCGTCTTTGATCTCGATATCGACGACCCGGCGATTAGCACCGCTGTTAAGGCGATTTTGGTGCCCTTCCTGCCGGCCGGCGGGCTCGTCAGACAGCGGCAAGGCTCACCGCGGATCGCCAAGATCCTTCGCGCCGAGGCGCGCCCCGGTAAGCTGAGTGTGGGCGGGGCGCAGGGTAAGGTCGAGATTCTTGGCGTAGGGCAGCAGGTGCTTGTTCACGGAGCGCACCCGAGCGGCGGCTGCTGGTTTTTCGACGGTCCAGCGCCCTGGGACATTCCCATAGCCGACCTCCCAACAATCTCCGAAAGTGTCGTCTCGGAGGCGCTGCAGGCGATTGCTGCGTCAGGACTGCTTGGCCCTTCCATCGCTAACCGGCGCGCGAACGGGGGCGGAAAAAGCTTTCGGCCAATCTGGAGCGGCAGCGAGGTGGCAGCCTTGCGCGCTCGCATCGTCGCTTCGGGCGGCAGCATTAGGAACGGCGTCACGGCATTCCTCGCCGACGTAGTCGAGGGGCACCGCCACAACTCGCTCGTTACGACCGCCGGCCTCCTGATTGAGCGCGGCTGGCCCGCGGATCGCGCCTGCACGCTGATGCTCGATGCAGCAAGTGCATGGGACGGGACCAATTGGCCCTACGACGTCGACAAAGCCGTCGCTCACTCCCTCGCAAACCAAGCAAAAAGGAAAACGCGATGAGCCCGTTGTTCAAAGAGCAAATCGCGGACCTGTCACCCGACACCTCGCACGACGTCGTGAAACGGCTCCTCCGCGACATCTGCGAAGCGGCGCACTCGACGGACGGAAATGGCGATGCGCTCATCGCAACATCGGAGGTCGAGGAACTGCTCGAACGAATCGCCAAGATGCGCCGCTCCACAAAGACGGCGATCAAAGACGAGTACAAACATATCGAACGAGCGGAGTTTCTACAGGACGGCGAATTTTTCCAGCTCCCGGAGGGTGCGAGCGAACAGCACTGCGCGCCCGGCTTCTATTTCGAGCCCCCGAGCGAAGAGGTGCAAACCGAGCGCGCGTTAGCGGGCCAGCCACCCTCGCGGGGATTCATCTGCCGAAAACCAACTCTCAAAGAGCCCTTCCCAACGCGGATCTGCGACGCGCTCTTTACCGAGGCTCGGGTCGTGCTTCCCGGCAGCTTGGGACCGGCGCTGGTGCTGGAAGCGCCACAAGCTGATGGCACCACCAACAGAATGTTGTTGCCCGAAGCCGACATCATCCGCGATCCGCGCGCCGCGCTCGCCAGCATCAACCACGAGCTGAACGTCAAGCATTATACCACAGTCGAACGAGCCATCGCCGCGGTGTATCCGAACGACCACGCGTTACCCGGGCAATATGTCGAGCGGCACGGCTGGACCGACGAGGCGTGCACCCATTTCGCCCTTACTGACATGGTGCTGGGGTCAACGGACTTACCAATCTTCTCCTGCGTCAAAGGTCATGACCACCGCGAAGGTACGCTCAGTGACTGGCGGGAGGTCGCCGCACTCGCGGATGGAAATCCCACCATGATTTTCGCGATGAGCACGCAGTTCGCTTCGCCTACCATCCAGCTGCAGACCGTGGAAGGCAACGCAATCATCAACCTGGTCGCGCCATCTTCGACCGGGAAGACAACGAATCTGCGGGCAGCTGCGAGCGTCTGGGGGCGCGCCACAAGCCCCGATCCAACACGGCCCGAGTTTATGACGCGCTGGCGCAACACGTCGAACGCGCTCGAAGCGATCGCGGCGTCGCGGAGCGGCCTCGGACTGGTCGTCGATGATCTGGGCACCCTATCGCCGGATGACGCTGAAGCCGCCGCGTACATGCTCGGCAATGGCGTTGGAAAAGGCCGCCTGACGCGCGAGGTGCAGCTGAGGGAAACAAAAAAATGGGCGTTCTACGGGCTCTCTTCAGGTGAGGTGACACTGCGGGACCACGCCCAACAAGCGCGCTTCAAGCGATCGGTCGGGGCCGGTGCTGAGAGTCGGTTCGTCAGCGTCACCCTGAATGAGGTCATTCCCGAGCTGCACGGCCACGCCTCGGTTCCTGACTTTGCGCGTGTGATGTGCGAACGACTGGGGCCAGCGCACGGCACGGCAGGCCCTGCCTTTGTTGAATGGCTCATCGAGCACCGAAGCGAGGTAGGTGACCGCCTCAACGCGATCGGCACGCGCTTCCTCGCCGAGGCGCAGAAAATCTTGCCTGCTCGGCCGACCGATCAGGCGCGCCGCATCGTCAATCAATTCGCCGCCATCGTCGCAGGCGGCGGCCTCGCTGCCGATGTTTTCGAGTTGCGTTGGCGGGCTCGCGCCAATCGAGAAACGGATTTGGCGTCCGATGCCGTCATTGAAGCAGGCTTGACGATGCTCGGGCTCTGGCTGGCCGAGAACGGAGGCGCGACGCTCACCGGAATTGACGAGAAGCTCGATGAACTTCAGGAGAAAGTCGCGGCACAAAGCGCCCGCTTTCCAATCGTCGCGAAGGGCGCGACCGTTTTTCAGGATACCGATCGGAGAAGTATCCTCGGCTGGCGTGATGCCGAGCTGGCAGGGAAAGCGGATGAGGTTCGTTTGCGGTTCGTCGATATTTTGCCCTCGAGCTTTCGTGAATGGGGTTGGGACAAGCGCGACGAAAAGGCTGTCATGCGGCACCTGCGCGATAAGGGAATGCTCATCTGCAGCAAGCCGAACGAGCTTAAGATGCAGCGCAAAGAACCCGGGGTCGGCAGCCGCGTTCCGGTTTACCGAATCCGTGCGGCATTCTTCGGAGAAGAAATCACATTTAAAGCTGCGCCTTGTTGAGGACGGTCCGTGGTCCGGGCTTTGTTGAGGACGGTCCGGGGTACGGTCCGGGGTTTACCCCACCTGTCCGGGGTTCGTTCCGGGGTAAGTATCGTGGGATTTCAAGGCGTTCCGGGGTGCCGGGGCATTTTTGTCGAAATAGATATAGAGGGGAGTGCGCGGGGAGGCGTTCTGCGGATCGAGTCCCACAACACGGCGGGCCCAGCGACACTCTTGACCAAGACACCGGGGGCCGGCGAGCGGCCTGGACGCGGTGATTCTGTCCAGACTCTTCCCACTGGTGTGCTGGTCTTCGCCAGCCTGCCGTGCTCGTCGGTGAGATCGCGAGCCCATGGCTCGCGCTGCGCGGTTGCCCCGTAGTACGATATTCGCCGAGAACCCAGGAAATCCCGGAAGTGCTTGCTATCCTTCAACAATGACCCCGGACCGAGCCCCGGACCAGGCTGGAAAACCCCGGACCAACCCCCGGACCACCCGGCGAAATCGCGCTGGGAAAGGACCATGAGAGTGATGCGCCGGTCGTGGC
>JAQSWN010000001.1 GCA_029266615.1 Polyangiaceae bacterium | reverse complement strand
CTCATTGGGCTTTTCTTCTCCCGCCTTGGATCCAAAGACCCATGAAGACACCGCTTCGCACTACTGGGCCGGTCGTTCTGGCTGGTCAGCTCCTCGGCTGTGGCCTGGGCGCGTTTTTCGATGGCATCTTGCTGCACCAGATTCTGCAGTGGCACAGCATGTTGTCCAGCGTGCGGCCGCCGCTAGACCTGGTCACGATGAAGTACAACATGCTTTGGGACGGCGTCTTTCACGCCTTCGCGTGGGTCGTGACCGTTCTGGGCGTGGTAGCGCTGTGGACGGCCGCTCGGCGCCCGCAGGTGCGCCTCTCGTCGCCGGCGTTCGGCGGGGCGCTGCTGCTGGGCTGGGGGCTCTTCAACGTCGTCGAGGGGCTGGTGGATCACCAGCTATTGGGCCTGCATCACGTGCATCCAGGAGAGCTCGAGCAAGCGTGGGACATCGGGTTCATTCTTTGGGGAGTGGCCATGGCGGTCGTCGGTATCTTGCTCATCCGCCGCGTGGCGGCGCCTCCGCCGGTAACGGTTCGGATGGGTCTCTAACCCCAGGTGATCCAGCAGCGCCTTGGCGTCGCTACTCTGGAATGACGGTTGCCCCCCCGGTGACAACCGGTCCGCCGATCAGCGTTCCGAACCCCCAATCGTCGAGCACCAGTATCTCCACCTTCGCCAGCTTGGCCAAGAGGAACGAGGGGCCGCAGCTTCGGCGAGCTACTGAGTGAGATCCCGTGAGCCACGCCGCGCGCCAAGACGCGCGCGCGGCGTGGCCCAGCCCTACGCTCTTTCCGCGCGAGCGACGCTGCCGCGGGTGCGACCCGACTCACCCGCCTTATAGAGGGTGCCCTCAGGGTCTCGCGCCGGTTCGTCCGCCTTTTGCTGGTCCACCATCTTCGTTCCTAGCTTGTCAGCGAGCGACGGCGCTACTTTCGACAATGTCGTCTTGAAGACCGCGGTGCCGCCAACCTTGACGTCCCGCTGGGGGTGCTCGGCGGCTTTCAAAATGGCGGCCGCGACGTCCTCCGGGTCGATTTGCGGCGAGGGGAGCTGAGGCTCTTCCGCCATGTAGTTGCGCGCGTGCTCCGGAAAGGGAGTGTCCACTGCGGTTGGTTGAATCAGGGTGACGGAGACGCTCTCTTCTTTGGCCTCCAACAGCTCGATGCGCAGTGTGTCGGTGTAGCCCTTCACGGCGTGCTTGGAAGCCGTATAGATGCCCTGCAGCGGGGCTGCGGCTTCGGAGACCTCGCTGCCCACGTTGATCAACGCGCCTCCTTGGCGACGCAGGAACGGCAGCGCGACCGTGCAACCGTGAACCGTGCCCCAGAAGTTCACGTCGAAAATCCTGCGCGCATCCCCGTCGCTCACTTGCTCGAGGCGGCCATAAGCAGAGACGGCCGCGTTGTTCACCCAGGTATCGATGCGACCAAATTCGGCGATGGCCACTTCCGCGATGCGCGCGACATCTTCTTTCCGGGCGACGTCTGCGATCGCGACCACGGCGTGCCCCCCGTCGTCGACAATGGTGCTCGCGACCTGCCGTAATGTGCGGTCGCTGCGGGCCGCCAGCACTACTTTCGCCCCCCGTTTGGCGGGTTCGAGGGCTGTCGCCAGACCGATGCCGCTGGACGCGCCCGTGACCACGACGACCTGTTCGGAGATGCTCTTCAGTTTCGGACTCATGGTCGCGCCGGACAAGCAACAGGCGTGCCTCATTAGCGACCCGCGACCCCGGTTGGCACGGAGTTAGCAAGACTCCCAACCGCTGTGTCTACGGTATTAGGAAGTCTATCCGTTTCGGTGCTCATCGTCGAAGACGACCCGGATACGCTGGCGTGCCTCGAATGGTTGTTCACGGACGGATTCGACCTGCACGTCGCGTCGAATGGGGTCGAAGCCATTGAGGTGCTCGGCTCTCGCGTCGTGGACGTGGTGGTGCTCGACCTGACCATGGCGCCGCTGGACGGCTACGATGTGGTGAAATTTGTCCGGGATCAGGAAATTGGCTGCCGCATCCTTTTGGCCTCAGCTCAGGCCCGGCTTGAGCAGATTGCGCGCCAAGTCGGGGCAGATGCGTACGTCACCAAGCCGTATGATCTCGAATCGCTAAAAAGTAAGGTCGAGCGGCTCGCGCGTTTGAACGAGCCGAGCTGACTCGAACCCCTCGATTAGGGGCGGACTGCAAGAGCATAGAGCAACGCCATGGCGCCGACCGCCAGCAGCGCTAGCAACATCAGTAATCCACCCCTGCCCGCAGGACGGGGCTCGTGGCGGATTGGCGGTTTGGGTTGCGGGCTCGCCGCGTTCGGCTGCTCCGCAGGGATGGCCTCCTCGTTAACGCGCGTGCCCACTTCCCCGGAAGCAGATGTTTGCGATTCAGGCTGGTGCTGTACCATTGGAGGTTCCGCAACCGACTGCAGGATTCATACCGATCCGCGCAGCAGCACGCCAGAAGACATGAGACCCTAATGCCTCGTGATCCGCGCCTCACCTATGCCAGACGGGTTACGGTACATTTCCTGACAGCGAGTCGCCATCGTGGCACAAGATTCGCGCACATCCGCCCATGACCTCATCTTCGGGAGCCCCTCGTTCCGCATCCCCGTTTGCGCTGTTGCAGGAGCTATTCGCGCTGCCGGCAACGGACGCCCGCGAGTGCATGACCGCGGCTGCAAGCAGCGTCGCCCGCTGGCTCGCTTGCGAAAAGATTGACGTTTTCCTGTTCGACGAACGGCGCACTTCGCTCGTCGCCATCGGGACCAGCCAAACGCCGCTCGGAGCCCTGCAGAAGTCTTTGGGCCTGGACGCGATGCCGCTGGCGCAAGGAGGACGCTCGGTTCAAGTCTTCCGGACCGGGCAGCCGCATGCGGACGGGCACGTAGAGCGGGATACGGACGAGCTGCGCGGAATAGTGCGCGAGCTCGGGGTGCGGTCGCAGGTCCTCCAACCCTTGGTGGTGGCGGGCGTCCGCCGCGGTGTGTTCAGCGTGGTATCTCAGCAGCCAGAACGCTTCGACGCGGAGGAGGTCGAGCTGGTCGGCCTCGTAGCGAGCTGGATGAGCGCGCTCGTTCACCGTGCGGAGTTGAGCGAAAGGCTCCGGGTGGAAGAGCGAGAGCGCGCCCGGCGGATGGCGGCGGACGACATCATCTCCGTCCTCGCTCACGACGTTTGGAATCACTTGAATCCGCTCTCCGCCCGGCTGCAGGTGCTGCAGCTGAAGCTGCAACGCGAAGAGAAAATCCAGCCGACGGACGTGGACGGGGCCCTACTGGCCGCGCAACGTCTCGCGCGGCTGACGCAGGACCTGTTGGACACTGCTCGCCTGGAACACGGTCTGTTCGAGGTCGAGCTCATGCCCGTCGATTTGAGCGGTCTCGTCGCGGAAGTGGCACACCTCTGCGAGACCGCGGTAACGCCCGTTCATGTCCAGATCCCGCCTCGAATCACCGCCATCTGTGATGGCAATCGCCTCCGGCAAGCCTTGGAGAACGTCGTGCTGAACGCGGTCCGGCATTCAGCTCCGGGCGGGGCCGTATCCATCGGCGTCAGCTCGGACCTCGACGCCGGCACGGTGAGCCTCCGCGTCACCGACTCCGGGCCGGGCATCAAGCCGGAGCTTTTGCCACACCTGTTCGAGCGCTTCGTTGCCGAAGGCCCAGCGCGTGGCCTCGGGCTCGGCCTGTACTTGGCGCACCGCATCGCCCTCGCCCATGGTGGCGCTTTACAAGTCCAATCCAAATTGGGCGCCGGTGCAGAGTTCTCGTTCGTGCTGCCCTTGGCCGGCCCCGCTGGGGACGCCTAGTGTGGGGCGAGGGCCGACCGGCGAGGCATGGCGTCGCGTCCCCGTTGGCTAACGACGAAAGGGGCGGCGCGGTTGCCACCGCGCTATCCTTCTGCCATGACCGAAGGCTCTCACTTCTCCAGAACCTCCGTCGTCGTGGTGGACGACCACCCTTTCTTACGTCTTGGCGTGCGACGCAGCTTGGCAACGTCTCCCCTCCTAGAAGTCGTGGGGGAGGCGGCCGATGGTGAAGAGGCTCTGAGCGTCGTCCGGCAAATCCGACCGGACGTCGTCGTCCTCGATCTCCAGCTCCCGCACGTGAACGGCTTGGACGTGATGCGCGAGCTGCATGACGAGCGGCCGGAGCTCAAGTTCGTCGCGTATTCGTTGCGCGAGGAGCCGTGGGTCGCGCAGGAAGCGATGTCGGCGGGCGCCAGCGCCTACGTTTGCAAGAGCAGCCCTGCGGACGAGTTGGTGAGCGCGGTGGAGCAAGCCGCAGAGGCCGCCGCCGGTCCGGCGCGAGCGGTGGTGTCCCGAGCCGCGCCAACTGACAAGGTCGTCGCTCCGCCGCCGAAGAGCCTCCGACTCAGCGAAAGGGAGGCAGCCGTGTTGCAGTTCCTTGCGCGAGGAGTGACGCTCAAGGAGGCCGCGGCCCGGCTGAACATCGGAGTCCGCACCCTCGAGACGTATCGAGCCCGAGGTATGCACAAGCTGCAGCTACGCTCGCGTGTTGACTTGATGCGGTTCGCGGAGCACAGCGGCTGGCTGCTCGACGCCGAAGAAAGACCACGCTCGGAGTAAGGCGGGTAGGCCGGCCCAGAGTCAGTGGGGCAAGACCGGGCGCGGCGTGACCACCATCCGAAGCGGCGCCCTCGCGACGCGGTACAAGAACGCGAGCCCTGCCAATCCGAGGCCTCCGAGCAGCCAAGAGAGCCAGGCGTGAGTAGCGGCGAGCTCCTGAGCACTGCGGGCTACCAGGGCCGCGTTCGCGACCAGAATGAGCGCTGCGCAAAGCAAGGCGGCGCGCCGGACCCATGGCGAGACCGCGTCCGTGCCCATCAACGCTGGCGCACTGGTCAGGCGGATGAGCGGAATGACCGCGAATGGGAGCTGTAGGCTCAGCACCACTTGGCTGCCGATGAGCAGAGGCAGTGAACCGGCGTCGCCCACGATCGAGAGCACGGCGAGCGCGGGCAACAATGCCAGCCCGCGGGTGAGGGCGCGTCGCATCCACGGAGCCATTTGCACTCGCAGGAATCCTTCCATGACGAACTGCCCCGCGAGGGTTCCCGTCACGCTCGCGCTCTGCCCGGCGCAGAGCAGGGCCACCGCGAACAGAACCGAGGCGACGCTGCTTCCGAGCAGGGGAGTGAGCAAGCCGTGGGCATCCGCGAGATCGGTCACCACGATCCCACGCGTACCAAAGGCCGAAGCCGCGAGCGCGAGGATGGCTCCGTTGACCAAGAGGGCCAGGTTGAGGGCCAAAGCCGTGCTCCAGAAGCTACGCTTCATCGAGCCTTCTCGGGCCTGCCTGTTGCTGGGGCGCTCGCCGGCGTGCAGGCCCGATTGTAGGTACAGATTGTGCGGCATCACCGTCGCCCCGAGCATGCCTACGGCGACGAAGACGGCGGAAGCGGGCAGCCGGGGCGGCCAAACGTCTGCAGCGACTTCTTGAAGCTTGGGGCCAGCCCAAAGCAGCTCCACGGCGAGGCACGCAGCGATCGTGAGCAGCAGCACCACGACGACGGCCTCGAGACGCCTTCTACCCTTGCGGAGGAGCGTGAGGATCAAAAGGACGTCCAAAGACGTCAATGCTGCGCCCCAGATGAGCGGCAGTCCAAAAAGCAACTGCAGCGCCACCGCGCTCCCGAGCAGCTCCGCCAAGTCGCACGCCACGATTGCTATCTCGGCCAGAATCCAGAGCCCAAAGCTAACTCCGGGCGAGTACCCGGCTCGGCAGGCGCTCGCCAGATCGAGCCCACTGCCCAGCGCGAGCCTCGCGCTCATGCCCTGCAGCAAGAGCGCGATCACGTTACTCACGACCAAGACCCACAGCAGCTGGTACCCGAAGCGGGCGCCACCTTCCAGATCCGTCGCCCAATTGCCGGGATCCATGTATCCCACGCTCACCAGGCAGGCAGGTCCCAAGAAGGTGAGCCAGGAGCGTGGACGGGGCGAGCTCCACGGCCGCGCGGGCGGACCCCCGGCGCTCGCCCCAGTGAAAGACTCGGTCGTGGTCGTCATCTGCGGCCCACGCTCTCACCGCGCGGGTACGTCTTCGTCCAGGGACGTCGACCCCGCACCCGGTCCGGCGCCCAGGTCTGCGCCGGTTACGGGATCCACGGCGGGGTTCGACCGCGTGCGCGTCGCCAGCCGTTCCAACTTTGCGGCCTCCTCGGCCGTAAGCTGGACCGACGCACCGCCACTCCCGCCGTCCACCGCTTGCTGCTCGCTCGGGTCGGATACGTACTTCCACTGGTCGCCTTGATTCCAAGGACCACGGTGCTCCGGCCCGCCCTGGGACAGGTTGAAGTAGGTGTCGGCAAAGCGCGGGTCACCGGGCAGCTTACCGGACGGGAAGTTCGGCTCGATGCAATACAGCGCTTTTTCGAACGACTTCTGGTGCGCGACCTCTCGGGTCATCAAAAAGCCGAGGGCCTCACGGACGCCCGGGTCCTCGGTCAAATTGATCAGCCGCTCGTAGACGATCTTCGCGCGCGACTCCGCGGCGATGTTCGAGCGCAGATCACAGGTTGGGTCGCCAATGCTGTCCACGTAGGCCGCGGTCCACGGAACGCCGGCGGAGTTGATGAGGGCAGGGCTAGCGCCGTACAGCACTTGGGTGACGTGGCTATCGTTGCCGTCCCCCTGGATGCTCCGATAAAGCTCGGCCTGCTCCTGAGTGGTCTCTGCCAACCGACCTTTGGCGCCCTTGTTGAGCATGGCCACGATCGTCCCAATGACCTCGAGGTGACTGAGCTCCTCGGTCGCGATGTCGAGCAACATGTCCTTGCGGCCCGGGTCGTCTTCCCCCAATGCCTGCGTGAAATAGCGCATTGCAGCCGCGAGCTCCCCTTGCGGGCCGCCGAACTGCTCCAACATGAGGTTGGCCAAGCCGGGGTTGGATTCCGTGACGCGAACCGTATATTGCAAACGCTTACTGTGCATGAACATGGCAAATCTCCTTGTAAACCTTAGAGGTCGGCGTCGATGGCGACGGCGCTGTCGTAATGGTCGTGGACCGCCATCTGCAGCGTCGTGATCAGCTGCGTGAGCTCGGCGGCGTCTGCCGCCTCCTCCAAACTCGCGAGTAACGCGAGGGCCTCGTCGTGCGCACCGACCTGCAGATCGATGTAGGTGGCGTCGATTGCCGCGTCCGAGGCGCTCCGCAGTAGCGCCACCTGCGATTCGCCCTCTCCCTCGAGGGCGCGCTGCGTGGGGCTGGGCTCGGGATTCAGATCCAAGGCCTCCGCTGTCGCGGCGACGGACTGTCGAGCGCTGCTGTGATCCACGATCATTTGTTCCGCAAAGGCCTCCACGCTCGGATCCACGAGGCGCGGGAGGGCCGTGTACGCCGCCTCGACCTCGCCCTTGTTGAGCGTGTCGAGCACCAGCAGGATCTGAGCGTCGCTCAAGTTCAAGGTTGCGGCACCCCCTGCGCCTTCGCCCGCTCCCCCCGCTCCGGCCGCGTTAGCCCCGGCCGCGTTAGCCCCCGCGGTGCCGCCCGGCTGACCGCCGTTGGACATCGGCGCGCCAGCTTCACCGACGTCCGCGCCTCCCAGGGATGTCGTCCCACCGTTGCTGGTGCCACCGGAATCAGGCGCCCCCGCCGAGGGCCTCCCGGCGTTACCGTTCGGAGAGTCGTCATCATCATCATCGCTCGAGCAGCCGGCGGCTAGGCTGAAAACGAGAGTCGTAGCGGCAAGAATGAGAGCATTGCGGTGCTTAGTCATGAGCGCTTGCAGTGCAGTGCCCGTGCCAGGGGACGCCGCGGCTCGGCGTGCGACGAGCTTGTCCGTGATACCTCTCGCACGCATCTGTCCCGCGCCTTTGGTGTCTAATCGGATGCCTGCACGGCGCCGCGAGGCCCAGCAACGGCACCGCTGACACGAGCACGGAGCGCGCGTCAGCAGGGCGCACGAACGCCGCGACATCCTAACCCCGCACCTCCAATGACGCCTCGCGGAAACAAGTAGAATGGCGCTCTCCGTGCGGACCGGTCTCTCGGGCTTTCGCCACGGCTGTGCGGCGTCGTTTCCCGCCCGCCTTGCTCGCGGCTCTTTCGCCATCTCCGAACCGTTAACAGGCGATTGGGCTCCAAAGTACATCGCCCCATCGCCGCACAGAAGAGGCTGCCGAGCGCTCCATTTCGTGCTGCCGAATCGCGCCTTTCACACACAGGCACGCGCCTTGCTGACCGGCGGCCATGACGACCAACAAGGCCAGTAAGAACAGTCGCTCCTCGGATCAGAAGCCCGCCGCCAAAGGGAAGGGTGCCGACGCCACCTCCTCCGAGGCGGGGAGCGCGAGCAACGGACGAGAGGGGCGAGCGGCCGCAAAGGGAACGAAGAAGCAAGCGAGCCAAGGCTCCGCCGCACGGCGCTGAGTCCGTTCGACTTTAAACAAGGAGAATAGCTATGTTGAAAAACAGTTTGGGTGCTTGTGCGAGCCTAGCGTTTGCGATGCTCGCCTTAGCGTGTAATCACGAAAACGACCGCACGATGACGCCGGCTAACGGCACGGATGCGACGGGCTACGGTTCCACCGACGGGAGCAATAGCTCCACCAGCACGCCCGGCGCCTCGGACATGGGCTCCGGTACCGGCACGACTGGTAGCGGCACCACCGGCAGCGACATGAGCGGCAGCGGCAGCGGCACGACCGGCAGCGGCACGACCGGCAGCGGCACGACCGGCAGCGGCACGACCGGCAGCGGCACGACCGGCAGCGGCACGACCGGCAGCGGCACCCGCAGCGGCGGCACGACGGGCAGCGGCAGCGGCACGACTGGCAGCGGCACGACTGGCAGCGGCACGACTGGCAGCGGCACGACTGGCAGCGGCACGACTGGCAGCGGCAGCGGCACGCCCGGCGGGGGCGGCCGCTGAGTCGCTCGGTCACCGCGCCCACATCGACTGGGCGCGGTGACGGGCCCCCCGCCTGCACGTCTCTCATCCAAGGAGAAGCAATGCTGCGAGCCGTCAGGCACCGCTAGGTGGGCGCCGACCCTGCTCACGCCCGCCTCAGCGTTCCGGGACCGCACGCGATGGGAGGCCGGGCGGTCCAGGATCAGCGGTGATGCAGCTCGTGCGTCCACCGCCCAGCAGGAGATTCCACAGCGGCGCGGGGATATCCTCTTTGGCTACGTACCAAGCGTCTTGCCCTGCATACGCTTCTATCGCTGCGGCGAATTCGCCATTCTTGATGGCTCGGAGGTCCAGATAAGTGGCGCCTGGCAGCAGTCGTGAGCCGGGGCGTGCTAACGAAACTTGGTGGAGCTCGTCGCGGTTGAGCTGGGGCAACGCTCGTACGACCTCGTCCAGTGTTGCGAGGCAAACGCTACTTGCAGCCGAGCATCCACCAAAGGCCGGAACTGAGCTGTACTCGGGCTGTGGCGCGTCCAGGTGTGTGCTCAGCCCTCGCGAGGAGCAGGTGCTTCGCCTCCTTTCGTGCGGTAGCTCGACGCGGGAGGTCGCCGAGGCCGCCAAAATCAGCGATCGCACCGTTAAGACGTATCGCATGCGTGCCATGAGTAAGCTGGCGCTCTCCGGGCGGGCGGACCTAATTAGGTTTGCGATTTTCCGTGGGTGGCTCGAGCACTTGGGTTGAGCGGGCGGACATGCGCGTCCGGAAAGCTACGGACTCGCGCGCTGCACAGACGAGGCTTAAAGCTCCGGGCGAACCGGGGAACTCTGTCCGCGATTTCCACAGGTTCGTGGACATTCTGTGGTGCCTGAGTCCCGAGCTTCAGACCCATGCCTAGCCCCCTACCTGTACTTCGCTCGGAGCCACCTGTCGCGACGCTCTCCGAACGTCTCGCTCGGGACGAATGCACGATCGAGGGAGAGCTCTTCACGCACGAGCCCGGCGGGCGTGTGCGCTGCGTCGCCTGCGCCCACCGTTGCGTCATCGGGGAGGGCTCGACTGGCGCTTGCGGTGTGCGGCGTAACCTTGCTGGCACTTTGCGGGTGCCGCATGGCTATGTGGCGCGCCGCTACGTTCGCGCGGTGGAAACCAACACTATCTTCCATGTTCTGCCTGGAGCGCGAGCGCTGACGTTCGGGATGTACGGTTGCGACTTGCGCTGTCCCTACTGCCACAACCACCAGTTGTCGCAGGCGCTGAGGGACGGCGGCTCGGCGGAAATGCCGACAACCATCAGCGCGGAGTCGCTGGTGGACGAAGCCCTCCGAGCAGGGTGTCGCGTGCTGTGCGCCGCGTACAACGAGCCGCTCATCAGCGCGGAATGGGTGAGGACTGTCTTCGGAGTCGCACGGGCTCGCGGTTTGCGCACCGCGCTCGTGAGCGACGGCCACTCCACTCCCGAGGCGCTTCACTACCTGCGTGACGTGACCGACGTGTTTCGCGTGGACCTGAAGGCGCACTCGGAAGTAGCGTACAAGCTACTTGGCGGGCGGCTGCAGCCCGTGTTGGACGCCATCGTGCTGGCGCGGGAGCTGGGCTATTGGGTCGAGGTGGTGACCCTGGTCGTGCCTGGTCTCAATCAAGAGCGCCGGGCGATCATGGATCTCGGAGCGCGCCTGCGGGATATCAGCCCCGAGCTGCCCTGGCATCTCAACGGCTTCGTCCCTCGCTATCGCCTTTCGACGAGAGAGCCCGCGAGCGCCTCGTTCTTACTCGCCCTAGCCGGCGCCGCTTACGTGGCCGGCTCCCGGTTCGTGTACGTCGGCAACGCGCCTTCCTGTCGGGAGCTCGCGCACACGCGCTGTCCGGGCTGTCATATGATGCTGGTTCGGCGCGCCGACTACGCGGCCACGCACGTAGCGCTGCAGGGAGCCTCTTGCCCCGCCTGCTCGCAGGTCATACCGGGTTTGTGGCAATGACGAGCGAGCTCAACGGAGCTCCCGCAGGCTGCTGGCGGCGTTGAATCGCGGAGCGACGCCGGACCGGCTCCGGGTGGACGCCAGGCCATCTAAAATTCCTTCGAACATGCCCTCCGCTCGCCGCGCTCGCAGTGGGTTCACCGTCGCGATGAGCTCGATGACCGCCAGAGACGGCAAGGCGTCCGTCAAGTCGTGGAGGGCGTCGCCCGGCGCACGACCTTCGCGCCCGACGAGCGCGGCGGAGAGCTGGTTCGCGTTCATCCAGGTGATACCTGCGGCTTCCAGGCACATCACGATCGCCTCGAACAGGCTTTCGTCCGCGGCCGTGTAAGGTCCTCCCGGTAAGACGCGGGCGATGCCGCTGCATTCGCAGAGCGCGTTGCCTTCGACGATCGTGACCGAGTTTTCCAGATAGAAGCACGCGCATTGACGGCAGTGCATTGCTACGAGGTCCATGCTCCATAGCTACGTTGCTGCCGTGACAGCCGCTATCCGGATTCTTACTGACCCGCACCACTTCTATCGAGTGGTTTGCCGAATGCGGCTCGCGGTAGCACGGTGGAAGTGCGATCGAGTGCCCGATCCGCGAGTAATGTTTCCAGCATTGTGATGACCGGACGCACCGTGCGCGGGTGAGACAAGCGAACCGCACTGAAACGGTCTAGGCCGGGAATGTTCTCGGTCCACGCCGCCAACAGGACGTGACTGCACGCGCCACAGCGCGCTGCACTAGTGCATGCGAGCGCAGGTAGTCTTTCGCTACGGCGCCGTCTTGTCCGCATTCCCCCGGCCTAGAGCGGAGTCGAACGCTCTCGCGTGGCGCACGCTACAGCGCGGTGGGGCTATTGCTGCTGCCCCCACGAGGCTGCGCCAGAGCGTTGGAGCTCCACGACCGCCAGGTTACTGGCGGAAACTTCGTTGAACCAGAAGGGCTGCTCTTTCGCTTGTGGCTCCGCGGAACGCTCCTCCCGAACGAGGGCCGCCGAACAGCCGAGGAGGGCCATCATGGCCGCGGCGATGCCTGCGACCATCCGCTTTTCGTTAACCGCGCGATGAATCGGTTGCATGGCCCGGAGTGTTCAAATTCCGGGCCAAGGCCGAACCCGGATATTGCAGCGGACTATCGCTCAATCAACCCTGAACCGCGCAAATTTTGCCGCGGTGGGGCACGGCGGCGCGCCCCCAGAGGCGCCTTCGGCGACCCGGTTACCGCTTGCGAGACCGGGGGCGGCGGGTGGTGGCGGCTGCAGCGTCCTGCCAGTCCTCGGAGGTCAAGTGCTTGCGTAGCGCGTCCAGAGGTCCGGAGAGCGCTGCCGCCGCCTGCTGCAGCTCGCGCCACAAGTCTCCCACCAGCGCGATGCGCGCGGCCATACCGGCTAGCTTGAACGTCTGCGGGCTGACCCTTCCGTCTTGCACCTCCTCCCAAGTGCAGGGAGCGGAGACAGGCGCCTCGGGCCTCGCGCGGACCGCGTACGCCGCCGCGAAAGTGGCGCCGCGCGCGTTTCGGCCCGTATCGATGAGGATGCGCCCCGCGCGGTCCGCCTTGATGAACTCTTGAGTGAAGACTTCCGGGCGCCGCTTCACCAGCCAGCGCCCCACCCCCTGAGCAAAGCTCCAGGACTCCGCGAACGTCGAGATCGGCTGGAGAGGCACCACCACGTGAAAGCCCTTGGAGCCGGACGTCTTGACGAAGCTCACCAGCCCGAGCTCGCGCAAGACGTCGCGGACCTCCAGCGCGGCCGAGCGAACCTGGGCTGCGTCGTCCACGCTCGGGTCCAAGTCGAAAACACACATGTCGGTGCGCTCCAGGTCCGGCACGCGCGCGCACCAGACGTGGGGCGTGACCGTATTCAGATTCGCGAGCCAAAGGAGGCCGCGCGCATCCGAAACTAGCGGGTAATGCACCGGCGCCTCCGACTTATTGGCGCGTCGTTCGACAGGCACGCGCTCCAGCCACTCAGGGTACCCGCTCACGACGTCCTTCTGAATGAACCCCTTCTTGTGAATGCCGGCCGGATACCGCTCGAGCGTGACGGGCCGGCCGCTCATGTGTGGAACCATGCAGGGGGCGATGGCTTCGTAGTACGCGCAGAGGTCTCCCTTCGTGATGCCGCTGTCAGTGAAGAGCACCTTCTCCGGGTGGCTGATCATGGGCACCGCCGAAGTAGTAGCCGAAGGCGAAGGGGGAACCGAGCGCGCCGCGTCCTATCGGTCCGAATGGGAAGCATCCGCTGTATCCTAGCGCTTGGTCTTCCGCCCGTGCCGCGTCCCCCTTCGCCTTCAGGGTTTGGCCGATGGTTGCAGGAGACGTTCCAACGCTGCGCGCGGGCAGGCTCTCAGCCGCGTGGCGGGCGAGGCACGGCAGACTTGTACCGCCGTGACCCTTCCGCTACGCGCCGGCTCAACTATCCCGGCGTGACTGCACGTGCGTCGGCGCTGAGCTGACAGGAAGCGCTCCCACGGCGGACACTGCCGAGCGCGTCGAAATAGTGATGCGAAACCACCGCCCTCGAATCATGATTGGCACTCGAGGATATGCAGCTTCAGTGTCCGGAGCTTTCCGGACACGCGCGGACCAGCATGAGGCTTTTAGGCACGCATCATGCACTGCGCCGCGCATGAAAAATCCTTGTCAGTCCGTGCTCGCCCTTTTGGCTGTCACGCTCGTGTTGCCTGCCTGCGCTGGCGACCAAAAAACCGCCCCGACTCAGGCGGAAGTCGCAAACGGCGACGCGCTTCCGGTCGCGCCGCCGGTTCCGGCTCAGCCCGCATCGACGGATTCCCCCGCGACCGCTCCCGCGCCGGTCGTAGAACAGGCGAGCGCCGAGAAGACCACCCCTGCTGCCGCGGCCACCACGCCAGACAAAGAAACGCTGACGGAAGCGCAAGTGGCGCTATTCGCGGACCTCGCGAACAGCTCGGAGGTGGAGCAGGGCAAGGTCGCTCAGGGCAAGGCGAAGGCACCGGCGGTCAAAAAGTTTGCCGACATGATGGTCAAGCACCACACGGAAGCGCAGCAAGAGCAGGCCAAGTTGTTCAAGAAGTTGAACCTGACCCCTGCGGACAGCGCCAGCTCGGCGGCGCTGAAGGCAGACGGGGAAAAGACGCTCTTGACCTTGAAAGAGGCTGGCGCCGCCGACTTCGACCGCACGTACGTGACGGCTCAGGTGGACGTGCACCAGAAGGTGCTGCAAGCGATTGACGACAAGCTACTGCCGGCCACTCGCACCGCGGAGCTGCAAGCCGGCCTCCGTAAGATGCGAGCGACGGTCGAAGCACACCTGACTCAAGCCAAGACCCTTCAGGGTCAGGTCGGAAAGTAACCGGAACCGCCACCCGCGAGACCGGTGGCGCAGGCGCAAGCGTAGTGACATAACGTCCGGTCCAGGTCGCCGGGGTCGACTGAAAGTCCGCAGCGGCGGCCGCGCTGTTCGGCATCTGAGCGAACAGCGCGGTCTCCGCTGACTGGACGAAGGTGCGGCCGCCCGCCTCGCGGATCGCAGCGGCCCGGCGGCGCCGTCCGTGTTTGGCCCCCGAGAGGACCACGCCAATAGCGTTGGACCCCTGGCGCTTCAGCTACGCGGCGAGGACGGCGACAAGCCGCCAGCTCACGGACTCATCTGGCAGGGCCTCACGGCTGACGCATGAACAACGGCGTCAGTGCTTGGAGGCGCCGCCCGGTTCAGCCATCTTACGGTGTTGCTCGGCGAGCATCTCGTTGGGCGTGATGTTGGCAATCGCGGCGCGGAGCTTGTTGCTCCAGCCGGCGACGACCTCTCCTTCGCGTTTCATCATCGCCTCGAAGCCGACTTTTCCGACCTCATCTGCCGGCTGCTTCTCGTCCGTGCCGACCTTGGTGTCCATGAGGTCGGCGCGTTCGAAGAATTCCGTTTCGGTAGCGCCGGGCATCAAACAGGTGACGCTCACGCCGCTGTCCTTCAGTTCGGCGCGGAGCGCGAAGGAGAAAGAGTCCAGGAGCGCCTTGGTGCCGTTGTACACAGCTTGGTACGTTCCCGGCATGAACCCGGCGATCGAGCCAGTAATGAGGATGCGGCCATCGCCCCGCGCGCGCATGTCACGGCCAACCTTGTGCACGAGGTACAAGGTGCCCGTGACGTTCGTGTCCACGACCCGCAAAATGTCGTTGAAGTCCTGGTCCAAGAACGCGCGCCCGAGGCCGCGCCCGGCGTTCGCGAGCAGCGCGTCCACCTGCCGACCCCCAATGGCTTGGTACAACCTGTCGACCCCCTCCACGCTTGCCAAATCGGCTTCGACGGCCTCGACGCGCGCTCCGTCCGTCTCCAACAGTCGGGCCGCTTGTTGAATGGAGGGCTCGTCCGCGCAAATGACGAGGTCGAACCCATTTTCCACGCACTGTTTCGCGAGCTCGAAGCCAATGCCGGTGGAAGCGCCAGTGACGACGGCCAAAGGACGTGATGCGGTTGCCATACTTTCGGTCTCCGTGGGTTTGAGAGAGCCCGATGCGGTGCAACGGACGTGCCTTGGCGCCATCTGCCGCCGTCGCGCCCTCCGGGGCCTTGTACGTGGCTCCCGGAAATTACCGGGCGACGCGGGGCTAATAGCCTCGCACTGAAGGAAAATTAGGCGCCGTGGCGAACGTGATAATAGGTAGAGTAAGACAGAGGATCGCGAGTGCCGCCCGTATCCAAGGTCGTTCGTTTATTGCTCGTTGACGATCACCCTGTAATGCGCGCAGGGGTCCGTACGCTCATCTTGGCCGAATCGGACCTTCAGGTCGTGGCGGAGGCAAGCAACGGAATTGAAGCGGTCGAGCTGACGGGCAAGTTTCGGCCGGACGTGGTGTTGATGGACGTCTCGCTCCCCGAGCTGAGCGGAGGCGACGCGACCAAGCAGATCCTCGCCGACGTCCCGGGTACGCGGGTGCTCGTGCTCTCTGCTCATGAGGAGCCCGCCTTTGCCCGGCTCCTGCTCGGCGCGGGCGCTTCCGGTTACGTGCTGAAGCGCAGCGCGTGTGACGAGCTCGTGGGCGCCGTGCGCGCCGTCGCGGCAGGGGGCACTTACGTGGACCCCAACTTGGCCGCCGCGCTCGCCCCGCGAGGTGAACGCAAGCGTGGTCCTACCCGCGGCATCCTTGCCGTGAGCTTGAGCGAACGCGAAGCGGAGGTCATCCGCTTGATTGCCCGCGGCCACACCTCCAAGGAGATGGCAGAGTCGCTCGGCATCAGCCCGCGCACGCTAGAGACCTACAAGGCCCGAGCGATGTCCAAGCTCGAGTTGCGCACACGCGCGGACCTCATCCGCTACGCCATGCGCTCAGGTTGGCTGCGCGACGTCTGACGAATAGCCAAATCAATCGGGGTTTCGGCTACGGTGCCCGCCACGAGCGAGGCAGCCGCCCCGGGTCCAGACCAGCTCGACCCTGACCTGAGTCAGGAACAGCCCGCGTCGTTGGCTTGGGCGGCTCCGCCGGCTCAATCCCCGCGATGCAGCGTTTCTTCGAAGCCATGCCGGAAAACCCGGACATGGGGTTCGTGGTCGTGTTGCATCTGTCGCCCGAGCATGACTCCCTGCTCCCGTAAGTTCTGCAGCGTTCAACTCGCATGGCCGTGCTTCCCGCCGAAAGCGGCGCGCGCGTGAACGTGAACACCGTCTACGTCATCCCGCCAGGCAAGCACCTGACGCTGACGGACGGACACCTGAGGCTCGCGGAGCTTCCGCGCGAGCCAGGCCGGCGCACGGCGGTCGACTTGTTCTTCCGCTCGCTCGCGGACACTCATGGTCCACACGCCGTAGCAGTCGTGTTGTCCGGGGGGGATGGTGATGGCGCGCTCGGCGTCAAGCGCATCGAAGGCTGTCACAGCTCGTCCCCGTCGAGCGGGAAGTCGAGGACAGCGGCGGGCTCTACTTCCTGGCGCGTCTCCTGCCATACCGCACGACGGACGACCGCATCGCCGGCGTGGTGCTGACCTTCGTGGACGTGACCGAGGGGCAGGTCGCAAAATTGGCGGCCGTCCAAGCCAAAAACGACTTGGAAAGCCGGGTTCAGGAGCGAACCGCAGAGCTTGACGCCGTGAACGTAGCGTTGCGCCAAGAAGTCATTGGTCATCGATCGAAGACGCTCGGCTGCCCGATCCGATCGAAACGACGATCTACCGAATCGTGCAGGAGGCGACCAACAACGTGCTCAAGCACGCTTCGGCGACGAACATCAGCGTCAGTCTCGAGCTTCGCAACCAGTACTCGACCGCGATCATCGAAGACGACGGCATGGGCTTCGATGCTTTGGCCATGGAGCGCAGCGCCAACCTGCGTATCGGCCTGGCGGGGATGCGTGACCGCGCCGAGCTCGTCGGGGGCGATCTCACGCTCGAGTCGAGCCCCGGCCACGGCACCACGGTGCGCGTCCGGGTGCCGCTACTCTCAGCCGGCTAATTCCGCCGCGGAGGGGCGCGCCAGCTGGCTCAACAGCTCGAAAAGCTCAGCTGGCGCGACGGGCTTCACCAAGTGGTGGTCGAAGCCGGCCGCGGCGGTCAGGGCGCGGTCCGTATCGCTGCCCCAGCCCGAGACGGCCACCATGACGGGTGGGATGGCCAACGCGAGCTCGCGCACGCGCCGGCACACCTCGGTGCCGTCCATGCCCGGCATGCCGATGTCGCACAGCACGACGCGCGGGCTAAGCTCTGCGATGAGCGAAAGGCCGGCCGCGCCGCTGTAAGCGACGCCCGTTTGATAACCCTCGGCCTGGAGGGAGATCGCGAGCACCTCGGCCGCGTCTCGATTGTCGTCGATGACGACGATGAGGGCCGCGTCGTGGGCGCGGCTCGCCGATGGGGCGACCGAGGCGGGGCGGCCTTCTTCACGTCGCTCAGCGGGAAGCGAGAGGGTGAAGACCGAGCCCCGGTTCTGGCCTTCGCTCTCCACGCTGAGCCGCCCGCCGTGCATCTCGGTCAGCTTGCGCGCCAGCGCGAGCCCGATGCCAAGGCCGGACTTCTCGCTGCGCGGACCCTCCAGCGAGGTGAACATTTCGAAGATTTTCTCGAATTGTGCCTCCGAAACCCCGACCCCCGAGTCGGTGATCCGCACCAACGCGCGGTCGTCCATCAGGCTCAGCTCCAGCTGCACCGAGGCCCCCTCGGGGCTGAACTTGGAGGCGTTGTGCAGCAAGTTGCCCACGATTTGCGTGATGCGGATCGGATCAACGAGCGCGAACACCTGGCTGTCCACGCGGCTCCGCACGCTTTGCTGCTTCCGCTCGAAGAAGGGACGCGTCGTGTCCATCGCGGTCTCGATGCAGCTGGCCAGGCTCACGCGAGCTTTCTTGAGCTCGAGCTGGCCGCGGCTGATGCGAGCGACGTCCAGCAGGTCGTCGATCAACCGAACCATATGGGTCAGTTGGCGGTTCATGGCGGACAGCGTGCGCTCCGCGTCCGAAGGCCCTTTGCGTAGCAGTAGGTCGAGACCCATGCGCAGCGGTGCGAGCGGGTTGCGCAGCTCGTGCGCCAACGTCGCCAGGAACTCGTCCTTCTGCTGATTCGCCGAACGCAGCGCGGCTTCGGACTTGGCCAGCTCGGCCGTGCGCGCCTCGACGCGCGCCTCCAGCGTCGCGTTGAGCTCCGCGAGCGCGCGCGTGGCCCGAAACAGGTCCGCGAAGGCCTCGACCTTCTTGCGCAAGACGGCGGGATTGACGGGCTTCGTCAGGTAGTCCAGCGCGCCTGCGTCATAACCGGCGATGATGTCTTGATCTTCGAGGAGCTGCGCGGTCAAAAAGAGGATGGGTATCTGGCGAAACCTCGTCATCCCTTTGATCATGCGCGCGAGGTCGAAGCCGCCCATTCCCGGCATCCGCACGTCCATGACGATGGCGGCGACGTCGTGCTCCAGGAGGGAACGCAGAGCATCGTCGGCGGTGGTGGCGCGTAGCAACCGGTACCCGTCGCCCCCCAAGATGAATTCGAGCGCATCCAGATTGCGCGGCTCGTCGTCGACCAGGAGGATGTCGATGGCTGCCGGCATTATCCGTGCAGCCACATTCTAGGAGCGGCTGTTGGCGTCTGGGCCGTGGCGAGCGCATGCATGAGCGCGCATCGTACCTCGGCCCCCGCAGACGGCCGCTGAATAGCGTGGCGCTCAGTCACTCGGGTCGCTAGACAAATCCACCAGCGGCGGAACGTGTAGGGGGATACACTACACGGAACCCCTGGGGAGGCCGGCCGGCCCTCGCGGTGTACTCCCGCGGACGGCACCGGCCTCCCTAGTGGCAGTTACTCCGCTTGAACGCGGTACACGATGCCGTTCGTATCGTCCGTAAACAACAGGGCGCCGTCGGGCGCGACGGCCATGCCCGCCGGACGCCCGAACGTCGCCGTGCCCTCTTCGTTCAAGAAGCCGCTCACGAAATCCTCGACGGCTTGGGGCTCACCCTCCACGTAGGGCACGAACGCGACCCGATAGCCGGTCGCCGGCTTGCGGTTCCACGAGCCGCGGAGGGCGATGAAAGCGCCCTCCTGGTACCGCTCGGGGAACGTGTCCCCGGTGTAAAATGCGAAGCCGATCGGCGATTGGTGGGCTTGATTGAGAAGCACCGGCGGCGTCGTGCGCGCGCAGTACTCTTCCTTCGTTTCCCCTGGCGGATCTTGAATGACCGGGTCGACCTGGCGATTGGCGTAACAGTAGGGCCAGCCGTAGTCCTTGCCGCTTTGGATTGCGTTGAGCTCTTCCGGCGGCAGGTCGTCTCCGCGCCAATCGGAGCCTTGGTCCATGCCCCAAAGCGCCTCCGTCGTCGGGTGCCAAGCGAAGCCGAGGGTATTGCGTAAACCCTTGGCGAAGATGGTGCGAGCGCCCGCGGGTTGCCCCGCCAGCGTGCTTCGCAAGATCGTGGCGTGCTCGGGGTTGGATTCCTGGCAGGCGTCGCAGCTGCTCCCCACGGAGATGTAGAGCGCAGAGTCCGGGCCGACACCGAGGGTGCGGAGCGGGTGCTGGCCGCCGTCCGGCAAGTCCTCGATAATCGGGGTGAGCCCCGTGAAACTTCCGTTCGCTTCGACGGTGCCGCGGTGCACCTCGTGGACGTTCGCGAGGAACACTTGGTCGCCGCTGAAGGCGATGCCGTGCACCATCGGCAGATTGGACGCGACGATGGCCTGCGACTCCGCGACGCCGTCTTCGTCCGCGTCGATCAGGCGCACGACGTTGCCCTGCATCGGTTGGGTCACGTACACGTGCTCACCGTGGACGCCGAGCATGCGTGCTTGCCCGAGGCCGGTGCGATAAACGTTGATCGAAAAGCCTTCGGGGAGGCTGAGCGCCTCGAATGCCGCTTCGTCGAAGGGCAGCTCTTCGGGGCGGAAGGCGTCGCGGTCCACGCCGTCGTCAGCTCCGCCTGCGCCAGCGGCCCCGCCCGCGACTTCCGCGCCGGCCGCGCCTCCTTCTGCGGGCTCCTCACCCGTGCCGCCGAGGCCGAGCGAGCCGGCCGCACCGCCGTTGCTGGTCCCGCCATTGCTGGTTCCGCCTTGGCCCGCTTGCGACTCGCTCTCTCCGGCTTGCCCCGAGCCGGAGCTCCCCGAGCGCGCTCCATTGCCGAGGCCGTCGTCCTCGTCTTCGTCGTCCGAGCAGCCTCCGGCGAGTGAGGCAACCGCCGCCGCGGCAAGTAGCGTGTAACGGACATTCATCCAGCGCTTGGTCTTCGATGCGTTCATTCCTGTCACTTCCTTCTGATGCCCTCAGAGGGCGCCGCGCCACCCTGCAGGGTTTGGGCCAGGCAGGTGACGCGGCGGCGTCTTGCTTCAGAGGGTGTAGAGGAATGCGCGGAGATCGCGCTTCTCGGCGTCCGTCAGTCGAGTTTCTAGGACGAGATTGAAGAACTCGATCGTGTCGTCGATCGTCAGGAGACGTCCGTCATGCAGGTACGGCGGAGACTCCTTCAAGCCGCGTAGGGTGAAGGTTTTCATCGGTCCCTCCGCGTCCGACACGATGCCGTTGATCGTGGCTGGCTCGAAGAAGCGTTCGAGCTGAAGATCGTGCAGTGTGCCGTCCGTGTAGTGCGCGCCCGAGTGGCACTCGCCGCAGCGCGCTTTGCCAAAGAACAGCTCCTGGCCCCGGAGCTCGCGCGCGTTGGCTTTCTGAGGATCCAGCCGGCCGTCCACGCCTAGCTTGGGTGCGGGCGGGAAGTCCAAAATCTTCTGAAATTCGGCCATGTTTTGGACTTGCGAGCCGCGTTCCAGCGGGTTCAACCCTTTCTTGGTGGCCAGCACCGGGTCGCCGTCGAAATAGGCCGCGCGTTGTTCGAACTCGGTGAAATCTTCCACGCTCATCAATGCGCGTTGCGAGCCAAACACGTGCTGGACGTTCAGACCGCGAAGAGATGTGGTGTCGATGCGATTGCGATGGGCTTGGTCGCGAATATCCCCGACCAAATGTGTGGCGCCGTTGGTATGCCCGTTGATGTGGCAGTCCAAGCACGCCACGCCCTGGCTGGGACGCTCCGACCGCCGGTCGTCCGTGAAGTTGAACTGCTGCTGCGCGAACGGCGTCAGCAAGAGGCGCAAGCCGTCGAGCTGCTTCGGATTCAAGATGCACTTGAAGAGCTCGAAGAAGTTGTCGGTCGTGACGAGCTTGCCTTGAGAAACGTCCCCGAGATCGGGACGCGTGGTGAGGAAAATCGCAGGCGGAAACTCCGGGATCAGATGCTCGGGAAGGTCGAAATCGAGATCGAAGCGCTGCAAGTCGCGGCCGGTTTGGCGGAGCACTTCGTCGATCGTGGATGGTGGAAACAGCATGCCGCCTTCGGGCTGTTTGGGATGCGGCAAGGCGCGGAAGCCACTAGGAAATAAGCCGCGTTCGCGTACTTGCTCCGGCGTCAGGGCCGCCAAGTCTTGCCAGGTCAAGCCGTCCGGCAAGCGCACGCGCACGCCTTGCTGCACGGGTTTGCCGCGGGTCATTCGTAGCGCACCAGCGCGATCGCTCAGGTCGTAGCGTTGCTCTAGCAGCGCGAGCTGGCGCGTCATCGCCGTGTCCTTCTCCGCGATCTTCGTCGCCATGAGCGTCGGAAAGTCCACGTGCTGGTCTCCGCCGCCATTCATGTCTCCGCACATCGCGGGGGGCAGCGGCGCGTTGGGCGGCGGATCCGAAGGTCCGGTGTCGACTGGGCCCTGAGGCAGAGTCGCCATCGTGTTCCCGGGTTGGTCCTCGTTGTCGGTCCCGCAAGCCAGTGCACAAAGCAGTGTCAGCGATACGGCACGCGTCAGTCGATGCATGGGTCTCCTCCTTGCCAAGCGGCGGGCGCCGGCGTGCAGGGACCATTCCAAAGTTAGACAAGGCCTCAGCTATGAACGCGCGCCCGAATTCGCAATAACGCGCCCGGCGAATTTGTCGCAGCTGCGCCTCCGCGCCTCGTGGCGTCGCGGCTCGTCATCGCTGACTGACGTCGTGCTTCTCGAGCGGCCTCTTGGCGGGACCGTCCAAAACCCCGCCGTCAATGTCGAAGCGCGACCCATGGCAGGGACAATCCCAGCTGCACTCCATGGGGTTGAACGCGACTTGGCAACCTTGGTGGGTGCAAATTGCCGAGACCGCGTGCAGAGCGCCGTCTTGGTCTCGGTACACGGCGAGCTTCTTACCGTCAGACTTCACGATGCGGCCTTCGCCGATGGGCAGCTGCTCGAGCGGCTCGTCAGAGACCGGCTTCACGTGGCCGGCGACCAGGTGCGCGGCGGTCTCCGCGTTCTCCGTCACGACGGCGGCGGCCGATGCGAGCGGCTTCACCCGACTGGGCCGGTACAGCTCGGCGTAAGGGTTGTCCCGGCCGAGCAGCGCGTCGCAGATGATCATGGCGGAGAGGGTGCCGAACGTCATCCCGTTACCGGCGAAGCCCTGGGCCACGTAAAGCTCCACCTTGGAATCTAGCCTGCCGATGAACGGGAGGCCGTCGGCAGACTCTGCGACCTGAGCGGACCAGCGCTCGCTGGCGGGGACGCCGAGCTTGGCCGCTAGCGCGTCCAGCTCCCAGTAAGGGGCCGCGGGTCCGCCCTCCGGGATGGTGCCGGTGCGGTGGTCGCCTCCACCCACGATGAGGTGGTGCTGACCGTCGATGGTGACCGTCCGGATGTAGTGATAGGGGTCGGCGAGATCCCAGTACAAGCCGCGGAACGGCGCGGCGACTCGGCCGGCCACCGCGTAGGAGCGGTATTGGGCCAGCTCCAGCTGTTGCTGGAGACCCTGAAAAGGCGCGTGGGTGGCGAGAACGACCGCGTCCGCAGTGACGCTGCGCCCGGTGCTGGTCTGCAAGCGCAGCTGCCCTTTGGTCTCCACGTCCAGCACCGTGACGCCTTCGTAAACCTGGGCTTTCGTCGCCGCCAGGCGCTCGGCAAGCCCAGCCAGGTAGTCTAAGGGGCGAAATTGCGCTTGGCTCTCGAACTCCACGGCTCCGCGCACGGGCAGGGGCAGCGGTATTTCGTTGATGCGGCGCACCTGCGCGCCCGCGCGTTCGGCGGCCAGCACCTCGGCGTCCAGCTGGCTGAGCTGACTGTCGCTATCGGCGTACAGGTAACCGGTGACGCGCTCGAAACCGCAGTCGATTCCGGTCGCCAGCTCGGAGATTTTTTCGATTGCGGCACGGCTCGAAGCGCGAGCAAGTCGCGCCCCCTCCGCGCCGAAACTGGACTCGAGCTCGTGGTAGCGCGTGTCGAGGGCTTCGGTCAGATGCGCGGTCGTGGAGCCGGTGACGCCCGCACCCAGGTGACGCGTCTCCAAGAGCGCGACGCGCTTTCCGGCGCTGGCAAGGAGGAGGGCGGTGGTCACGCCAGTGATGCCGCCGCCTACGACCGCGACGTCCGCGTGCAGGTCCGCTTCCAAACCAGGGAAGCGACGCGAAGAGGGAGTCCATAGCGGACGAGAAGACTTCATGCTCATTCCTCCACTTCCACGAGCACTTCGTTGTGCCTCAAAACGGGGAGGGTGGATGGCCCGTCGTAGGCGGCGAACCAAACCTCCGAACGGGGCTTCAGCCCCGCACATTTCACCAAAAACAGAAGCTCGTTGCGCTTGTGCGCCGGCAAGTCACCGCCATACGAGCCGCGGAACGACAGCGCCGCCACCCGTTGCGCGCGCACACCTGCGAGCACGACGCGGCGGTCCTTCGGGTACGGCAGCTCGTCCAGCGTGCGCTCTCGCGGCATCACGAACGCCATCTGTCGGCGCGCAGGCCCGTTCAACTGCGGCACCGTCGCGACGCCGACCGCGTGAAAGCCTTCGTCGCTGCGTCGCTGAGGGCCGCTCGCGGGCATGCTGAGGAGCACAGGCGTGGTCATCGTGAGCCGCTCTTCATATTCGTTGCCGCCAAAAATGTAGTCGGCCAGGCGTTGGAATCCGTCGCTCAAAGTTTCTGACCAAGTACTGGCGTCGATCCAAGTCGTCGCGCGAATCTGCGGCGCGTAGCGACGAAGCTCGAGCCGGCCGAGCTGCGTCTCCTTGGTGTACGTAGGTTGAGTGTAAAATGCTCGCCCAAGTTGCCATCGTGCAAGCAGCGCGCCCACTGACGCTCCCACGAGCGCGAGGCCTGCGGGCTTCGAGCGGCCACCACGTCCAAGCAGAATTGCCCCCGCCAGCGCGGACGCCAGAGGCGCTACCACGCTGCCCGTTCGAGCGACGGGCCTCGCGGTCACGCGCGACGCCCTGACGCGACGCGGGGTCGAGGTCGAAGAAACCGACACGGCGCTTTCGATGCGGTTCACCCTCGGTTTCACTGCATGGCGCGTGCCGACGCGTTACTTCAGGCTGGGCGAAGGGGCGTTGACGGTCTCTTGCTTGCCAACCGCGGGCTTCTTGGACTCCAGGCGCGCGCTCGGCCGCCGACGGCGCTGGCGCGGCGTGAGCGGAATCGGCTTACCACTGCCGGCTGACTCCAAAATTGCCTCGATGACCCGGACGTCGTCGATGGCCTCTTCCCCGTCCGGTTCGGGGGCGCGATTCTCCAGGATGCAGCTCGAGAAATATTCCAGCTCGGGCGCGAATTGGTCGCGCTTACCGAAGGTGCGGTTCGTGGTCTTGCCATCCACGGTCAAGTGGTGCTCGAGCTTGTCCGCGTATTCGTAGGCCGGCTCGACTCGCAGGTCCCCCTCCGTGCCGGCGACGCGGTAACTGGAGACGCCGGCCACGCTGTTGCTGACCGTAAACTGGGCAATTCGGCCGCCCGGAAACTGCAAGACCGCCGAGGTCGTGTCGTCGACGCCATTGCGCATTTGCGCGGTGGCGTAGACCAGCGTCGGCTCCGCGCGGAACAGGTTGCGGGCCGCGTTGATGCAGTAAATCCCAAGGTCGAAGCAGGCACCGCCCCCGAGCTCGGGGCGGGTACGAATATCGCCGGGGCGGACGACGTGGCTGAACACCGAATCGAAAACGCGTGCCTCACCGATTTGACCGGATTGTACGATCTCCATCGCGCTCAAGTTGGCTTCCTCGAAGTGCAGGCGGTACGCGCACATCAGCTTGACGTTGGCCTTGTCGCACGCTTCCGTGATCTCTTCGCAGTCTGCCACGCTGGTCGCCATGGGCTTTTCGCAGAGCACGTGGACGCCGCGCGCGGCCGCGCGAAGCGCGAGGTTCTTGTGAAGCGTGTTGGGCGTCGCGATGTAGACGGCCTGAATGTCTCCTCGCTCGAGGATCGCCTCCAGGTCTTCGTAACCACCGGCGAGGCTCAGCCGGTACCGCTCACTGAGCTCGCCTCGCTTCTCCGGGTCCGAAGAGACAATCGCCACCAGCTCGGAGTTGTCCTTCGCGTGGGCGAAGGCGGGCAGGACCGCGACTTGGGCAATATTGCCTATGCCCACGACCGCGTACCGAACTTTGGTCTTGGCTTCCATCGCCTCGCACTCTGCATACCGCGCGCCAACACTCGATAGCCCGCGTCAGAATTGCCTCGAGTCAAAAGGCCTCACGGGGGCCATCACGCGGCGAGGCCGGCGTATACGTCGAGTGCAACGTGCGCCAGCATTCCTGGCAGGAGGCTGCCGCGTCCCCACGCGAGGGCGCCGAAGAGCGCGCCGTAAAGTGCGAAGCGCGCGACGGCGGCGCCGCCGTGCTCTCCGTGCGCGATGCCGAACAGCAGCGCTTGCAGTAAGATACCGAGTGCGCGGCTGCCGCACGAGCTTGTGATTTGCCTCTGCAGGTAGCCTCGGTACACCAGCTCTTCTCCGACGCCAGCGCACAGCGCGAACAGGCACCAGGCGGCGCGCTCCACCAGTGTCACCGGCAAGAGCGAGTGGCCAGCCAGGCTCTCCGGCGCGGCCAACGCTCGCGAAAGGCTCGCATCCAAGACGAGGACGAGCCCAGCGAGCGCGGCGCCGAGGCCGAGGTCTTGCCATGCGCGGCGCTTCGAGCTCCACGGACGGCCGATGAGCGAGACCAGGATACTGCTCCGTAGTCCGAAGCGAGAGACGTAGCCGGCGAGCGCGACGCTCACGAGCACGCTCGGCAAGTAGCCGGCGAGCGTGCGCGACGAGGCGAGAGGGGCTGGGCCCGGAGCTGCGGCCAAAGCCGCCAGCGGAACGCACAGCAGCAACGCAAGGAGCAGGCGTGTGTGCCAATGCGGAGCTAGCCCGGCGCTCACAGCGTGGCCAAGGGGCGGTACTTACTCGGCTGGCAGGCTACTTGCACCACCGCTACCGTCGGCAATTACTGCCGCAAGGAGAATTCGTCATGCTGATGCTCGCCGCTGCTGCTCCGCCCGTCCTCGCTGCTGGCTGGTCGTTCATGTACCTGCTGTTCGGAGGTGGCATTGGCGGCGCGATCCTCATCTTCATCGTGCTGAAGCTTTTGGGCCGCTAGTACTAGCGCAGGTAGTGCACCGCCGCGGGTTCGATCTGAAAATCGAACCCGCGCGTGCCTCGAGGATAGCGCACGACGTGCCCGTCACGGTGCAGCAGCGCGTCGTCGGCTTCCACGCGGACATGTCGCCCACGCTCCACGCGATACCCGCCCCCGTCGGCCACCCCGCTCTTGGCCACGCGCTCCAGCGCCGCGCGCTCCGCGTCGCCGACCAGGACCAACTCGATTTGACCATCCCCGGGGTCACTCGACGGAGAGAGTGGTAGCTGAGGACCGAGCAGTGAAAGGTTCATCACTTCCACGAGCACGTAGTCGCCCGAGCAGTCCCGCCCATCCACCTCGATCTTGTAAGGGCGCGTTTCCAGCTTTCGCACCAAGTTCCGAAACAACTTGCGATCACGCCGCAGCGTTTGCTTGACGGTGCCGGCTCCGTCGCTGTCTCGGCGCTTGGCCGCCACGATGGTCTGCGCGAACGCTCCCCAGCCCGCGCACTCGGCGAACCGCGTTCGCTGAGCGCCGTCGTCGAGCAGCCCCAGATCGAACGGCACCTTCGTAGCCTTGGACCAGCCCCTCGCCAGCTTCTTCATGCGTAGAGGCAGGTCGAGCGAACGCGCGGTGTTGTTGGCGGTGCCGAGGGGAAGGATGGCGAGTGGAATTTGCCAACCGGAGAGCTCACACGCCGTTCGGCCGACGGTTCCGTCCCCGCCGGCGATGACGACGAAATCGCAAGGCTGCTCCTGGAGAGCGGCCGTCAAGTCAGCGAGCCGACCGACCACGTGGATGACTTTGCCGCCGACACTTTGGATCAGGTCGGTAAGCTCCTCGTCGGTATGGTCCTCACTGCCGGCAGAGGTGTTGTGAAACAAGGCTACGCGCATGGCCGGCGCATTGCAGGAAGCGGACCCCTATGAAAGTCCTGATCGTCAACGATGACGGCATCTACAGCCCCGGCATATTGGCTTTGGCCCAGGTTGCCGCTGAATTCGCGCAAGTGACCATCGTCGCACCCGACGTGGAGCGCTCTTCAACGGGGCATGCCGTGACACACAGTCGTCCTTTGTCCTATCGGCCCACGAAGGTGGAGGGCTTCGACGCGTTCCGCGTGGACGGCACGCCGGCGGACTGCGTGGCGGTCGGATTTTCCATCTTGGAGAAGGCGGACGTCGTGCTCTCCGGCATCAACATCGGCCCTAATTTGGGCAATTCCATGTGGCACAGCGGCACCCTGGCGGGCGCCAAGCAAGCTGCGCTCATGGGCAGTCGCGGCATCGCGCTCAGCGCCCCGAGCTCCAGCGCCGAGGCGGACTTCGAGCGCCTCAAGCCACACGTCGCGGAGGTGCTCCGAACGCTTCTTCCCGACGCGAGCCTGCCGCTCGTGAACGTGAATTTCCCGCTCCGGCCGCAAGGTACGGTCTGGACGCGCCAGTCCGTCCGCCACTACGACGGCAAAGTCGTTCCGGTGAAAGACCCGATGGGGCGGCAGCTCTATTGGTTCACGGTAGTGCCCATGGAAGAGACCGAAGAAGGAACCGACCGCTGGGCGGTCGAGCACGGGCTGAGCTCGATCACACCGCTGCGCTTGGACCTCACCGACGGACCCGCGCTCGAGCGCGCCCAACGGCGACCCGTCGGGTAGGCCAAGTCATCGGCCGGGTGGGGCCTAAATGTGACGCGAAGCTCCCCGTGGCGAGGCGAAGTGCAACAGTGCGAGTGCATCTAGGCCCGACAGCCACGCATTACAAATGCGGGGATCGCGTGGCCCGTTTCGCCTGTGTGGCGGCATGCGCCTTGCTGACGGCCTCGCGCCCGCATGAAAACTCTCCCGGGGAATCCGCATCCGCTTGGCGCCACTTGGGATGGCCAAGGGGTGAACTTCGCTCTGTATTCGGCCAACGCGGAAGGCGTGGACCTGTGCCTGTTCGACGACGCAGATAAAGAGCAGCGCATTGCGGTTCAGCAACGGACCGAGCACGTCTGGCACGTCTACGTACCGGGGATCACGGTCGGGCAGCGCTATGGCTACCGCGTCAAAGGCCCGTACGACCCGGAGAGCGGCCACCGCTTCAACCCGAACGTCGTACTGCTGGACCCTTATGCGCGCGCGCTAGACGGTGTGGAGCGCTGGGAACGCGGTTGCTTCGCCTACGAGCTCGGCAACCCTGACGAAGATCTCAGGGCCTCCGAAGAGGAGGGGCTGGGCGCGCCGCGCGGTGTGGTGGTGGATCCCAGCTTCGATTGGGAGGGGGACCAGGCTCCGCGCGTTCCCATGCGTCGCGCCGTCATCTACGAAGCGCACGTCAAAGGGCTCACCAAGCTGCACCCGGGCGTTCCGGAGAACTTGCGCGGCACGTACGCGGGCGTCGCGCACCCCGCGACCATCGCGTACCTAAAGGAGCTGGGAATCACCACCATCGAGCTGATGCCGGTCCACGCGTTCGTGGACGACAAGCACCTCCTCGATAAAGGGTTGCGCAACTACTGGGGTTACAACTCGATCGGCTTCTTCGCGCCGGACGTGCGCTACCGCTCCAACAACGAGCTTGGCGGTGAGGTGCGCGAGTTCAAGCAGATGGTGAAAGATCTGCACCGCGCCGGTCTGGAAGTGATTCTGGACGTCGTCTACAACCACACCGCCGAGGGGAACCACCTCGGGCCGACCTTCAGCTTCAAAGGCATCGACAACGCGACGTACTACCGCCTGGTCGGCGAACAGCCGCGCTTCTACTTCGATTACACCGGCACCGGGAACACCCTCAACGTGCGCAGCCCCCAGGTGCTGGCGATGATCATGGATTCGCTCCGCTACTGGGCCGTGGAGATGCACGTCGACGGCTTCCGCTTCGATCTGGCATCGACGTTGGCGCGCCAGCTGCATGAGGTAGATCAGCTCTCCTCGTTCTTCACGCTGATCCATCAGTCGCCCACCTTGCGGGACCTGAAGCTCATCGCCGAACCGTGGGACGTGGGGGACGGCGGCTACCAAGTCGGCAAGTTTCCGGTCCGTTGGGCGGAGTGGAACGGCCGCTACCGCGACACCGTGCGCGCGTTCTGGCGCGGCGACCCCGGGCTGATTGGAGAGATGGGCTACCGGCTCACCGGCAGCAGCGATCTGTATGCCTCGGGCGGGCGCGTTCCGGCGGCGAGCGTCAACTTCGTGACCGCGCACGACGGCTTCACGCTGCGCGATCTCGTTTCTTACGACCACAAGCACAACGACGCGAACGGGGAGGGGAACCGCGACGGCAACGACAACGAGCATTCCCACGGCTACGGGGCGGAAGGGCCGACGGAGGATGCCGAGGTACGCGCAGTTCGGGCTCGGCAGCAACGAAACCTCCTCGCGACTCTGCTGCTCGCCCAGGGCACGCCGATGTTGGTGGCGGGCGACGAGCTGGGCCGCACGCAGCACGGCAACAACAACGCGTATTGTCAGGACAACGAGACGAGCTGGCTCAGCTGGCAGCTCGAGCCGGAGCAGCGGTCGTTGCTCGACTACACCAAGTGGCTCATTCGACTGCGGCGGGAGCACCCCGCGCTGCGTCGCTCGAAGTTCTTCCAAGGGTTGGACGTAAGCGGAACCAAGCTTCACGACCTGCTTTGGTTCAATGGCGCGGGCCGGCCCATGACCCAAGAGGACTGGCAAAACGGCGACAACCGCGTGGTGGCGATGTTCCTCGCCGGGCGCGGCATCGACGACGTGGACGACGACGGTCGTCCGCTCGTGGACGACAACCTCCTGCTCGTGCTCAACGCCGCCTCCACGGAGGTCGAGCTTTCGCTGCCGCACTTGGACAGCGTGCGCCAGCCCTGGCAAGTGCTGGTCGACACGGCCGACGACGGCCGCCGCGGTCGCTTGCAGGGCGACCGGGTGCGCATGCCCGGCCGCTCCGTCATGCTGCTATCGGCGGCTTCGCGCGTGGTCCGACGCAGTGGCGCGATTCATCGCCTGGGCGCGACGTACCGCTTGCAACTCGGCGGGGAGCTGGGTTTCGAGCGCGCGAGTGAAATCGTCAGCTACTTGCACGAGCTCGGAGTCACGGATGCGTACACGTCTCCGCTGATGGCGGCCGCGCGCGGCAGCACTCACGGCTACGACGTGGTGGAGCACCATCGTCTGAACCCCGAGCTCGGCGCGGAGGGCACTTTCGAGCGGTTCGCCAGCGAGCTGAAGCAGCGTGGCATGGGCCTGCTCGTGGATTGGGTGCCGAACCACATGGGCGTGGCGATCGGCCAGAATCGCTGGTGGGATCACGTGCTCGAGAATGGACCGAGCTCGCTTTTTGCCGAATATTTCGACATCGATTGGCGACCGGTACGTAAAGATTTGCAGGACCGCGTGCTGCTGCCGCTCCTCGGCGATCAGTACGGTCGCGTTTTGGAGGGCGGAGAGCTCTCGATCGTTTGGGACAGCGGGAGCTTCAAGCTGCGCTACTACGAGCGGCTGCTGCCGCTTGGCCCCAAGTCGCTGCTGCCGTTGTTCGAGCTGGCCGCGTCTCGCGTGACGCTGCCCGAAACTGACTTGGAACGCCACGAGCTGGAGAGCATCATCTCCGCGCTCAAGCACTTGCCGAATCGTCACGAGACCGCGCTCGAGCTCAAGAAGGAGCGCGCGCGCGAGGTGGAGGTCATCAAGCGGCGCCTCTCGGCGTTGTGGCAAGCATCGACACCAATCCGTACCTCTTTCGAACGAGCGCTCGAGCAAGTCAATGGGACACCGGGCGCACCGAGCAGCTTCGATCTGCTCGACTCCATCCTAGAGCAGCAAAGTTACCGCCTCAGCTTCTGGCAGGTCGCCACGGAGGAGATCAACTACCGCCGCTTCTTCGACGTCAACGAGCTGGCCGCCGTGCGCATGGAGGAGGATGCCGTCTTCCAAGAAGCCCACGCGACGCTGTTCAAGCTGATCGACGCCGGACACATCAACGCGCTCCGGCTCGACCACACCGACGGCCTGTACGACCCCCTGGACTACTTCGAGAAGCTACAGGCTCGCTTTCACCCGCCGGCCTCCGGGGAGCCCATGAGCCCGGACGACTTGGCTCGCCCCCTGCCGATCTTGGTCGAAAAAATCCTGCAGCGCGACGAAGCTTTGCCCGAAGAATGGCCGGTGGATGGCACGACGGGCTACGAGTTCGGCGTGAGCGTGCGCGGGCTTTGGGTCGCGCCCGAGGCCGAGCAGGCGCTGACGCGCACGTACACCAGTTTGACCGGCGACGCGCGCGCCTTTCAAGAGCACGAGTACGAATGCAAACGCCACGTCGTGCGCTACGTGCTCATCAGCGAGCTGAACGTCCTCGCCCAAGCCGCCCACCGCATCGCGATGAGCGACCGGCGGTTTCGCGACTTCACGCTGCTCGGTTTGACCCACGCGCTGACCGAGATCGTCTGCGCCTTCCCGGTGTATCGCACCTACGTCCGCGCTGGAAAGCCGGTCGGCGCCCGTTCGGAGCGGGTCGTTCGCGCCGCCGTCCGCCTCGCGCGGCTCCGCAACCGCGCCCTGAACGCGAGCGTGTTCTCGTTCTTCGAGGATTTGCTTTTGTTGCGGCTGGAGGGAGCGGAGCCGCAGAAGCAGCGACACACCGCCTTCGCGCTCCGCTTTCAGCAACTCACCGGGCCGATCATGGCCAAAGCCGTGGAAGATACGGCGTTTTATCGCTACTCGCGCCTCATCTGCCGCAACGAGGTCGGCGATTCGCCGAGCAAGCTCGCCACGAGCATCACCGAGTTTCACCGTGAGAACGCGGACCGAGCGCGCACGTGGCCGCTCTCCATGGTCACGACCGCGACCCACGACACCAAACGCGGTGACGACGCCGGCGCGCGCATCGCCGTACTGAGTGAGCTCCCCGGCGAGTGGGACCAGGCCGTCCAGCGCTTCCGAGAGCTGAGCGCTTCGGCGCGCGGCGAGGTGGAAGATCGACCCGTACCGGAGCCGTCGCTCGAGTACGCGTTCTACCAAAGCCTCGTCGGCGTGTGGCCGTTCGGCGCGCCAGAGAGCGCGGAGGAAGGCTTGCGCGAGCGCTGCGCGGCTTACCTCTTGAAAGCGGCGCGCGAGGCAAAGACGGAGACGTCCTGGCTGTCGAACAACGCGGACTACGAAGCGAAGCTCGCAGACTTCGTGAACAAGGTGCTCAGAGACCGCGATTTCGTCCGCGCCGTAGCCCGATTTTGCAGCAAGGTGGACCGGGCAGGGGCGACGAACGCGCTCGCGCAGACGCTACTGCGCCTGTGCGTGCCCGGCGTCCCCGACACGTACCAGGGAGGGGAGCTTTGGAACCAGGCTCTGGTCGATCCGGACAACCGAAGGCCCGTCGACTACGAGCTTCGTCGGCAATACTTGCGCGAGATCCAGCGCAAGCTCGAGCAACGCGGCGCGCTTTCGGCAGAGTTGCTCGACACTTACCAGGACGGCCGCGTGAAGCTGTATGTCACGCACCTCGCGCTGCAGCTGCGCCGACGAGAGCCGGAGCTCTTCGCCCAGGGAGACTACGTTCCGCTGAATGCCACCGAGAAGGCAGTCGCGTTCGTGCGTGCATTCGAGGACAAACGCATCGCGTGTGTGGTACCGAGGCTGTCCCGCGAGCTAGTCGCGAACAAGGACGCCTTCCCCGTCGGCGAGGCGTGGGGCGATCGCGCTGTCTTGGGGCTGGATGCGGGACGCTGGCGCAACGAGCTGACGGGTGAGGTCTTGGAGGTCACGGGCGCGCTGCCGTTGGCTCGAGCATTGGCTCACTTTCCCTTGGCGTTGCTGGTAAAAGAGGGAGCATGACTTCGCCTCCACGGCTCGGGGCGCACGCTTTGCCCGACGGCTCGACCTACTTCGCCGCGTTCGCCCAAGCCGAGCGCTGCGCGGTAGAGCTCGTAGATGGTGAGCTGCGACGGCTCGCCGAGCATGAGCTCACGCCTCTCGGCGGCGGCTACTTCGGTGGGGCCCTACCCAACGTATCGCAAGGCGCTCTCTACTTCTTCTCCGTCGACGGCCGGCGTCTTCCCGACCCGTACGCGCGCTACCTGCCGCTCGGCGTTCACGGCCCGGCGCGCGTGTGTGCGTCGCAAAAGCCTAGCGAGCGCCTGCCCGCGCGCACGCTCTCCGAGCTCGTCATTTACGAGCTGCACGTGGGCACCTTCACCCCGGAAGGCACTTTCGAAAGCGCGCGGGAACGGCTGTCCGCGCTCGTCGAGCTGGGCGTTACTTGTGTAGAGCTGATGCCCATCGCCGCGTTCGCGGGTGAGCGCGGCTGGGGTTACGACGGCGTGGCGTTGTACGCGCCGCACGCCGCGTACGGCACTCCGGAAGACGTGCGCCGATTCGTCCAAACCGCGCATGAGCTCGGGCTGTCGGTGCTTTTGGACGTCGTGTACAACCACTTCGGCCCCGCCGGAAACTACCTCTCCGCGTACTCCCCCAAGTACTTCAGCGAAAGCCTCCACAATGCGTGGGGGCAGCCCCCAAGCTTCGAGGAACCTGCGCTGCGCGCCTTGGTGCTCGAGAACGCTCGCTATTGGCTCGAGGAGCTGGGGTTCGACGGGCTGCGGCTGGACGCGACTCATGCCATTTTGGATCCGTCGCCAACGCACGTGCTGGCGGAGCTCGCCGCGCTTGCCCACGGCCTCACACCGCCGAGGCTCTTGATCGCAGAGGACGAGCGAAACCAAGCCGATCTGGTAACCGCGGTCGGGCTGGACGGCCTGTGGGCGGACGACTTCCATCATCAAGTCCGGGTGACCCTCACCGGCGAGCAGCACGGCTACTACGGAGCCTACGTCCCCTCCGCGGAAGGCATCGCGCAGACCATCAATCAAGGGTGGCTGTTCACCGGCCAAACGAACCCCGTCAGCAAAGAGCCTCGCGGCACCCCCGCCCACGCGCTCGAGGCCGGCGCGCTCACGTATTGCATCCAAAATCACGATCAAATCGGCAACCGTCCGTTCGGCGAGCGCTTGCCGCCGGGGGACGCGTTTCGCGCCGCTTCGCTCCTGCTGCTGTTCTTGCCGATGACGCCGCTGCTGTTCATGGGCCAAGAGTGGGGGGCCACGACTCCGTTTCAATACTTCACCGATCACGACGCCGAGCTGGGGCGACTCGTGAGCGAAGGGCGGCGTCGTGAGTTCGCCGCCTTCCCCGACTTTTCGGACCCTGAGCGCCAATTGCAAATTCCGGATCCGCAAGACCCGCAGACCTTCTTGCGCTCCAAGCTCAGCTGGCCCGAGCGTGAGCAGCCGGAGCACGCGCGGACGCTCGAGCTTTACCGCGCCGCCTTGCAGCTCCGAAGGACGGACCCGGTCCTGGCGCATGCTTCGAGGCGCGCACTCCGGGCTCGTGCGGTGGACGGGGCGCTCACGGTGCAGCGTTCACTCGGCAGCGAGCAGCGTGTGCTCGTGATGAACGTGACCGCTGCGCCGCTCACGTTGAGCAGCCTCATGGAGCGGTTGGGGCTGCACTCGCCGCGCACGCTGCTCCGTAGCGACAAGCAGGATGGCGACACTTTACCTCCGAGCACGACGGTCGTGCTGGCAGCGGAGGGGCACCCGACGGGTCTCGCGGAAGGAACACTATGAACGAAGCCGATTGGTACAAAGACGCCGTCATTTACGAGCTGCGCGTGCGCTCGTTCTACGATTCGGATGGGGACGGCATTGGCGACCTCCGCGGCTTGATTCAAAAGCTCGACTACCTTCGGGACTTAGGCGTCTCGGCCCTGTGGCTCCTGCCCCTCTATCCGTCTCCCCTCAAAGACGACGGCTACGACATCGCGGACTATTTCGCGGTCCACCCCGCGGTCGGTACGCTGGACGACTTTCGAGAGCTACTGACCGAGGCCCACGCGCGCGGCTTGCGCGTCATCACCGAGCTGGTCCTGAACCACACGTCCGACCAGCACCCTTGGTTCGAACGAGCGCGTCGAGCGCCGCCCGGCTCGCCCGAACGTGACTTCTACGTGTGGAGCGACGACCCCAGCAAGTGGTCCGAAGCGCGGATCATCTTCCAGGACTACGAGACCTCGAACTGGAGTTGGGACCCGGTTGCCAAACAGTACTTTTGGCACCGCTTCTTTTCGCACCAGCCGGATCTGAATTTCGACAATCCGGAAGTTCAGACCGCGATGCTGGAAGTGGTCGACTTCTGGTTTTCACTCGGGGTCGACGGCATGCGTTTGGACGCGGTTCCGTACCTGTACGAGCGCGCCGGGACCACGTGCGAAAATTTGCCGGAAACGCACGCTTTTCTGCGCAATTTGCGGGCCCATGTGGATCGCACTTTCACCGGGAGGATGCTCCTCGCAGAGGCCAATCAGTGGCCGGAAGACGCGGCCCTGTATTTCGGCCGTGGCGACGAGTGCCACATGTCCTTCCATTTCCCGATCATGCCGCGCCTGTTCATGGCTCTGCGGATGGAGGACAGCTACGCCATCGGCGACATCTTGGAGCAGACGCCGTCGATCCCGGAGTCGTGCCAATGGGCCATTTTCTTGCGCAACCACGACGAGCTCACGCTCGAAATGGTGACGGACGAAGAACGTGACTACATGGTGGAGCGCTACGCCTCGGACCGGCAGACGCGCATCAACCTCGGCATTCGTCGCCGCCTCGCCCCGCTCTTGGAGAACGACCGCCGACGCATCGAGGTGATGAACCTGCTGCTGTTCTCGCTGCCCGGCACGCCCGTGCTCTATTACGGCGACGAAATCGGGATGGGTGACAACGCGTACCTCGGCGACCGGGACGGCGTTCGCACCCCCATGCAGTGGAGCCCGGACCGCAACGGCGGCTTCTCGCGAGCCAACCCGCAGCGGCTGATCTTGCCCACCATCACGGACCCCTCCTACCACTTCGAGAGCGTCAACGTGGAGCTCCAGGAGCAGAGCCCGAGCTCGCTTTTGTGGTGGATGAAGCGAACGATTGCGCTCCGAAAGCAGCACCTCGCTTTCGGTCGGGGCACCTTGCGAATGCTGGCGCCCGAGAACCGCAAGGTCCTGGCGTTCTTGCGTGAGCATGAGGGAGCGACCCTGCTCGTCGTCGTCAACCTCTCGCGTCACCCGCAGTGGGTGGAGCTGGAGCTCAGCGAATTCGCGGGCGTCGTACCCGTAGAGCTCGTCGGTAACGGCGCCTTCCCTGCCATCGAGTCCCGGCCCTACCGGCTCACGCTCGGCGGTCACGACGGCCTTTGGTTCTCACTCAGCAGCGAGCTCGAGCGGCAGCGCCGGGTCTCCCTGACTTCGCCGGTGGCGCTGGGGGCCGCCGATCACGTGGGGGATTGGAACGAGCTCTTCCTCAAGGACTCCAAGCTCGAACCGGTGCTGTCTCTCTACGTCCCCGCGCAGCGGTGGTTCCGGAGTAAGGCGCGCAGCGTCGCCAAGGCGCAAATCGCGGACGCGCTGGACCTCATGGGCCTCATCAACCCGTCCGCGAGCCTAGCCGGGCTGTGGCTCGCGTTCGTTCAGGTGAGCTTCACGGAGGGCGAGCCGGAAACGTACGTGCTGCCGCTGAGCATGGTCCAGGCGTCCGAGCGCCCGGAAAACGCGCTCCTTGGCGTACGCAAGGCGGAGTCGAGCACCACCCGGTATTGGCTCTGTGACGCCTCTCTGGCTCCGGAGACCGCGCTCGCGCTGCACGAGCTCTCTTTCCGGGATGAACGCGTCTCGGGGCGAGCTCTGGCTTTGCGTGGTAAGCGCGGCGGCAAGGGCTTCATCGCGGCTCCAGACCCGATCAGGCCGCTCGGCGCCGAGCAGAGTAATACCTCTTTCTTGTTCGGCCAGCAGCTGGTCGGCAAGCTGGTGCGTCGCGTGGAGGCGGGCAGCAGCCTGGAGGTGGAGACCCTCCGCGCGCTCGAGACCGCGACTCGTCGTCCCAACGTGCCAGTCTTGGAAGCGCGTATCGACATCGAGACCAGCGGCGACGTCGGCACGCTGTGGATGAGCGAGAGCTACGTGCAGAACGAGGGGGACGCTTGGCAGCTCACCATCGACCACGCGCAGCGCTTCTACGAGGCCGTGCTCACCAAGCGCCGGGGCGAGCTCCCCAAGGAGCTCGGACTGTTCGACGCCACCGACGCCACGTTGGACGTGGACTATGTTCCTCTGGCGAGCTTGCTCGGCAAGCGAACCGCGGAGCTCCACGCGGCGCTCTACGAAACGTCGATCGGCACCGAGGCCGCGCCGAAGGGTTTCACCGCCCTCAGCAGTCGCGCGTTCTATCAGTCGGTCCGAAATCTCAGCGGCAGAGCCTTTGACGCGCTCAAGACGGTCAGCTTGCCGGAGCCGGCAAGTCGGCTCGCGAAGTCGCTCGTCCAGCGCAAGGCCAGCTTGCGGCAAATCCTGGATCGCGCGCTCACCCAGCCCCTCGCCGGCCAGCGCATGCGCGTCCACGGCGACTACCACCTCGGCCAAGTGCTCTACACGGGCAGCGACTTTTACATCATCGACTTCGAGGGAGAGCCGGCGCGCACGCCCGTGGAGCGCCGCCGGCTGCGCTCTCCGCTCGCGGACATCGCGGGGATGCTGCGCTCGTTCCACTACGCCGCCTTCGGCGTGCTGGCCATGCCTCTACCCGGCGCGCAGATCCGCCCTGAAGACCGTGAGCAGCTCGAGCCGTGGGCGCGCGCGTTTTACCAAGCCGCCGCGCATCATTTCTTGACCAGCTACTTGACCGCGACGGAAGGTGCGCCGTTCCGGGGAGGCGGCCCGGACCAGCTTCGCACGCTGCTGGAGATACAGCTGGTCGAAAAGGCCTTGTATGAGCTGCTCTACGAGCTCAACAACCGCCCGAGCTGGGCCGAGCTCCCGCTCCGCGGTCTGCTGGCGCTGATGGAAGAGGCCTGACATGCGACCGGCGGCGGACGTGCTGATCGTCGGCGCGGGCGTCGCCGGGCTTTCGGCGGCGAGGCTCCTCGGGCGACATGGGCTGCGCTGTCATCTCCTCGAGGCGGCCCCCATCATCGGCGGTCGCGTCCGTACGGAGCGTCGTCCCGGTTGGGTGATGCCCATCGAGCTCGGCGCAGAGTTCGTCCATGGCCGACCAGCCCCCACGCTCGCCCTGGGCGAGGGCGCGATCGAGCTCGTGCACGTGGCGGAGCAGCGCGTCTGGGCCGGGAGCGAGCTTCGTCCGATGCTTGGCACCTGGGAGCTCTTCGCCAACGCCCTTCAGGCCGCGCGCACAGGTCCGCAGGGAGATTCCGTCGCCGACTATCTTGCCCGATCGAGGCTGACGCAGGAGGACGCGGAGCTCGTGCGCATGATCGTGGAGGGGTATCACGCGGCGCCGCTTTCGGACGTGAGCGCCCGCGTGCTCGCGGAGGATGCGGCGAGTAGCGTCGGGGCGTTCGAGCAGTACCGCACCGGGCGCGGCTACGATCGGGTGCTCGCGACACTCGAGCACGAGCTTGCCGGCCAAGGCGCGCGCGTGGAGCTCGGCGTCCGTGCGCGGCGGCTCCGTTGGGGTGACGGGCAGGTCACCTGCGAGGCCGAAACGCCGAGCGGGCCCGCCAGCTACACGGCGCGATGGGGCCTCGTGACGGTGTCCGTCGGCGTGCTCCAGGCGCTGCCCGAGCACGGAGGCATCGCCTTCGAGCCGGTGCCGGACGGCTTGGAGGAGGTGCGAGCGGGCCTCGCCATGGGGCACGTGGTGCGCGTGGTGCTGCGCTTCGAGCTGGAAGCGGCGCCGTGGGTACCGCCGACTGCCGGCGTCGAGCCGAGCTTCGTGCACGTGCCGGACGCCCCCTTCGGTACCTTCTGGCGTGAAGCGCGCGCCGGGCAGGTTCAGCTCACGGCGTGGGCAGGTGGGGCCGCCGCGACGAGCCTGCACGGGTGGGACGAGAGCGCGCTCACGGAAGCGGCGCTCCAGTCGCTGGCGCTAGCAACGCGCCGCGACGTGAACGACTGCAAGCGATTGCTCCTCGAGGCGCATCGCCACGACTTCAGCTCGGATCCGAATGTGCGCGGGGCGTACAGTTACGTGAGACCCGGCGGGGAGACGGCCGCCGCGCGGCTGCGCGAGCCGCAGAAAGCGCTGCTTTTTGCTGGAGAAGCCTTGGATATACAGTTCCCGGGGACGGTCGCGGGCGCGCTGGGAAGCGGGCAGTACGCGGCGCGTCGAATCCTCGCTCCCTCACGCTGACCGCTGCCGGATGGCCGCCCGAGCCGTGGCATCGCGATTGCTAAACCCGAAGGTTGATGGCTGGCCGCCGCCTCTGCGCCGCTGCCAATGAGCGGGCCGAGCTCGCCCGACGGGCTTGCCTCCGCTACGTGAGCTGCTCCGGCGCGGGCATCAGACGCGTCAGGCGCAGGAATGGCTTCGTCTACCTCCTGCCGAGCGGCAGGGTGCTGAAAGACCCGACTCAGCTGAAGCGCATCCGCTAAGCTTGCGCTCCCGCCGGCATGGACGGACGTCTGGATCTGCGCGAAGCTGGCGACGCTCGTTACCCTCCTTTCGCAGACCGGCGTTCGCGTCGGAAACGACCGATACTGCGAGCAAAACGGCTCTTTCGGTTTGACGACCCTGCTCGACCGTCACGCGCGGTTCGGCTCGGGCGCCCTCGAGCTCTCCTTTCGTGGCAAAGGAGGCAAGCCTTACCTTGCACGGGTGAGCGATAGGCGCGTCACCCGCATCGTGCGTCGCTGCCGCGACGTGCCGGGGGCGCGGTTGTTTCAGTACTTGAACGACCGAAGCGAGCGCCAGAGCATCGGCTCCGGGGACGTCAACGCTTACCTGCGCCGTATCTCCGACGCTCGCGTCACCGCCAAAAGCTTTCGCACGTGGCTAGCTTCGGTGCTCGCTCTCCAGCAGCTCACACAAGTGCAAGGGGCGGCGTCAGTCGCGCTTCGCAAGCGGCAGCTCAACGCCGCGATCGAGAAGGTGGCCGAGCAGCTCGGCAACACGGTCGCCATTTGCCGTAAGAGCTACGTCCACCCTGGGCTCATGGAGGCGTTCCTGAGCGACGCTTTGCCGGCCCCGGCCCGCCCCGCGCGGCCTGGCCTCAGCCCAGCCGAGCGGGAGCTGGTGAACGCGCTCGAACGACTCTCACGGCGCCGCCAGGCGGCTTGAGCCGAGGCGCGCGCCCCATCCGCGCCCGTTGAGACAAGACGCCTCGGTATCGCGTCGATTCGACCCTTAAATGGCCAATTTCAGGGTTGGCCGCGGTCTTGCATCGCATCTCTGCATGCGGCGTGAGTAGCCGCCACATCGGAGACAAAAGACATGCTGACCATTCTCTTCATCCTGCTCGTTCTGGCTCTCGTTGGTGGCGGTATCGGCCACTCGCGTTACGGCTACGCAGGTTGGTCCCCCGCCGGTATCCTCGTCGTCATCCTGCTCTCGACTCTGATTAGCCGCGGTCGAGCACGGAGCGCACCTCTCGCAGCAGCTCCTGAGGAGCTATCGGCTTCGCGAGCACGGTGATAGAGTCGTCGAGAACGCCATGGCCGACCATGGCGTTCTCGGTGTACCCAGTCAGGTAGACGACTTTGGTTTGCGGGCGAGCCTTCACCAGCGCTCGCACGAGCTCGGGACCGTTCATGCGCGGCATGATGACGTCGGTGAGAAGCAAGTGAATACAACCCGGGTGCTGGTCGCTCTGGGCGAGGCCGTCGCGGCCGTCCTCCGCTTCTAAAACATGGTACCCGGCGCGGCGCAGCAACGAGCCGATGAGATTTCGTACTTGCTCTTCGTCCTCGACCACCAAAATCGTCTCGCTGCCTTCCGCGGGCGACGTCACCTTGGTGCTCATGACCGCCGGTGCCGTCGCTCCTTCCGCGGCCGGAAAGAGAACCTCGAAGCGCGCGCCGGCACCAGGGCTGCTCTGCACGGAGATTGAGCCGCCACTCTGGGTGACGATGCCCCACACGGTCGAAAGACCGAGCCCCGTTCCTTTGCCATGTTCTTTCGTGGTGAAGAACGGATCGAAGATGCACCCCATGGTCGCGGCGTCCATGCCTTCCCCCGTATCCGAGACAGAGATGGATACGTAACGGCCGGGAGCCGTGCCGGGGTGGTGAGCCGCCGACGATTCGGCCACCCACGTGCTGTCGGTACGCAGCGAAAGCTCGCCGCCACGCGGCATGGCGTCGCGCGCGTTCACGACCAAGTTCATCACTACTTGCTCGAGTTGCCCGGGATCCACTCGAACCGAGGCGGGCTCGGCGTTCGTCTCTAAGGTGAGGACGATGTGCTCGCCGAGAACGCGCTGGAGCATGCTGTGCAGGCCGCGGAGCACCTCGTTCAGGTCGATGAGGTGAGGCTCCATCACCTGGCGGCGGGCAAAGGCGAGCAGCTGCCGAGTCAGCTCGCTCGCGCGCCCGGCTGCGCGACGAACCTCCTCCACGTCGCTCAGCACCGGGTCTGTCTCCGAGAGGCTATCCGCCACCATCGTGGAGTACCCGATGATCACCGAAAGGAGGTTGTTGAAGTCGTGCGCGATGCCGCCGGCGAGCTTGCCCACTGCTTCCATTCGCTGAGCGCGGCGTAGCTGCTCCTCGAGCTCCGCTTGCCTCGCGAGCGTGATGGCGACGCAGGCCAAGTGCGTGGCAGTCGAGATCCAGAAGAGCTCGACCTCGGTTGGCTCTCGGGGGGCGTCGTAGTACATAGCGAACGTCCCGAGCAGCGCGCGGTCGGGCGAGAGAATGGGCGTGGACCAACACGCTCGCAGCCGGTGCCGCTTGGCGAGCGCTCGCCACGGCGCCCAATTCGGGTGCGTGCTCGTGTCCTCCGCGATCACGGGCGCCTGCCTGAACGCGGCCGCGCCACACGAGCCCTCGGTAGGGCCGATCTTCGAGCCGTCGATGGCGCGTACGTACTCGGCCGGCAGAGAGGGAGCCGCGCCGTGGTGTAGCGTCTGCTTGCGAGGGTCGAAGAGCAGAATGGAGCACAGCATGCCGTCCGACTGCGCTTCGATCAGTCGCACGATGGCTTCTAGCGATTCACTTTGAGGAGCGCCTTGCGCCACCCTCTCCAGAATGCGCCATTGGCCATCCACCAAGGAGTTCATGTCCAGACATGGTAGAGCTATTCGGCGCAATTGAGCAGTTTGCTGAGCTTTCAACTGCCTGCATTAACCGCAACCGGGCGTTGAGCCCTCCTGGCCGTAAGTAGCTCTCGCACCTTGGCCGTCAGCACGCCGGTGTCGAAAGGCTTCGGTAAGTAGGCGACGCCTTGCGCCAGATCCGTCGGTGGAACCGCCTCTTGGAAGGTAAATCCGGACACGTAGAGCACCGCGAGACCTGGGCGTTCAAGGGTGAGCTTTCGTGCCAACTCCAGGCCGCTGATGCCGGGCATGACGACGTCGGTGAGCAGTAGATCGATGGCGGTGGGGTGGCCCGCCGCGACCTTCAAGGCGCGCGCGCCGTCCTCCGCGACCAGAACGTGATGTCCGTCTCGCGCGAGCGCGCGTCTCATGACGGCGCGCAGCGTCGGCTCGTCGTCGACGACGAGCACCGTGGCCCCCCGTGGCGCGTCCCTGGTCTCGCCTCTTTCCGTAGCTGCCGGCGGCGCGTCCGCGGTAACGGCGGGAAAGAGCAGGCGGCATCGCACCCCGAAGGCGTGCGGGTCCACGTGCACGCTGCCGCCCCACTGCTCGGCCGTCGACCACACGCTCGTGAAGCCGACGCTCCGACTCCGCACGTCGGCGTCGAACGTGAGGTACGGGCTTTCGGAGCGAACCGGCGAGCCTTCGTCGGCGGGCAAGCTTTGTTCGACCCAGAGCTCGACCGTGCTCGAGCCCGGCGCGGCCTCGTGCGTGCTCAGCTTCAGCTTACCGGCGCGCTTCGTCGCGGGCCGGGTGCCGAGCACGAGATTGAGCAGAGCCTGCTCCACGTAACCCGGGTCCGCCGTGACGTGCGGCACGGACGGCGCAAGCTCCAGCTCTACCTCCACCGCTTCGCCGAGGACGCGAGGAAACAGCTCGGCCCACTCGCGCGCGAGCTCGTTGAGCGAAAGAGCGCGAGGCTCCGGCTGCTTTCGCCGGCTCAGCGCGAGCAGCTGGCGAATGAGGGCGGCCCCGCGTTTACCCGCTTCCAACGTCTCCGCGGCCGCGAGGCGTTGCTGCGGGCTCAGCGCTGAGCTCGCTTCGAGCTGCGAAGCGTTGTTGATGACGACCGTGAGCAGGCTGTTGAAGTCATGCGCCAGGTTGCCGGCGAGCCTGCCCGCGACCTCGAGCCGTTGAGCTCGGCGAAGCGCCTCCGACTGACGCTCCAGGGTCTTGGTGCGCTCCACCACCCGATTCTCCAGCGTGCGGTTGGCCTCGCGCAGCTCCGACTCCGACGCGGAGAGCGCTTCTAGCAGCTCCGTATTGGCGATCCCGAGCTGTAACGCGCGGGCATAGGCGCGGTGATTGCCACGCGCCACGCGGCCCATTCCCACGGCATAAGCGAGCAGAATCGCGGCCATCCCGTAATGAAACCGGCCACCTTCGACCAGCGTCGCGACGATGAGCGGGGAGAGCGCGGGCACGAAAAAGCCGAAGAACGCCGGCAAATGGCAAGCCAAAGTTCCGGCGGCGGCCGCCGTCATGCCCCCGATCGCCAATGTGAGCAGGCCTTGGGCCCGAAGGTTGCCGGGCGCGAAGAACAGCAGCGCGGCCGTCCCCCAAAGTGCTCCGGCGACGGTGGAGCCGAAGACGAAACGCCGGCCCCACGCCGCGACTTCCACGTCCGGCGGGCGCGTGTCACGAAAACGCCGCTGAAATACCGCGCGTGCACCACACATGAGCAGCATCGCGCCATACCAGCTCACGAGCCGCGATTCCGGCACGCTTCCCCAAAGCGTTCCGACGACGACGGCGCCGACGGTGACATTGGCCCCCAAGACCGCCCCGCCTTGCTCGAAGAGCGCGCGGATCTCCTCGCTCCGCACCGCTCCCGGGACCTTCATCACTCCCGAAGGTTAACAAACATCTGCCCCGACAAGTACTAGTGCAGCGCATGTGAGATAGCGGCAACTTTCGGAAGCGGCGCTGCACGAGCGGACGTTTGCTCCGCGTAGCTTCTAGCTTGCTCGACGTCTTCTGGCGGTAAACTAGCGCACGATGTTCGTTATCGAGCTGTTGTACAAATCCGCGCTATCGGAGATCGACGCCAACATGCGGGCCCACATGGCGTACCTGAAGAAGTACTATGCGTCGGGACGGTTTCTCGTCTCCGGGCGAAAAATTCCGCGGGATGGCGGCGTCATCCTCGCCGTAGGCGGCAGTCGCGAAGAGATCGAGGCCATCGTAAGGGAGGATCCATTCGTCTCCCGCGGCCTCGCCGACTTCCGCGTCATCGAATTTCGCGAGAGTCAGAAGGCGGATAGCATCGACGCGCTGCTCGGCGCCGGCTAAGCGGGCGCCTTGGCCAGAACCGCGACCAAGTCGAGCAGCTCGGTCGCGCTCACCGGCTTGCCCAGGTGCGCCGAAAAGCCCATCGCCAGCGCCCGAGCGCGATCCTCCTGCCGGGTGTAGGCGGTGAGGGCGATGGCCGGGACACGGGCCGTGCCTGCTTCTGCCTCTCGGATTCGGCGCATCAGCGCGTAGCCGTCTTCGTCCGGCATGCCGATATCACTCACGATGACGTGGGGCGCGTGCGATTGCAGCCGTGCGAACGCGGCGGTGGCGGTACCGGCGGTTTGCACGATCGCACCCGCTTCGCCGAGAACGAGCTGAAGCAGATCTCGGGCGTCCACTTCGTCGTCGACGACCAGCACGCGCACGCCGTCCAGTCGGCGTAGCGGCGCGGGGCGCTCGGAGCCAGGAACGCGCGCCATGCCTTGCTCGGGCGTCGACAACAGCGGCACGGTGGCGCGGATCGGGAGCACGACCTCGAACGTCGAGCCCTGCCCCGGTCCAGGGCTAGTCACGGAAGCGCCGCCCCCGTGCAGCTCGACGATGTGGCGGACGATCGCAAGGCCGAGCCCGAGCCCGCCGTAGCGCCGGGTGGTCGAGCTGTCCGCTTGCTTGAAGCGATCGAACACGTAGGGCAAAAACTCCGGCTCGATACCCTTGCCGTCGTCTTTGACGGCGACCACCAGCTGCGAGCGTACTTGGCGGACGCTGACCCGCACCTGGCCGCCTCGTTCCGTGAACTTCACGGCGTTGGACAGCAGGTTCCACATCACCTGCTGGAGCCGCTCGGCGTCGCCCACCAAAATCGCCGGCTCCGGGGGCCGATCGAGCTCGAGGTTGACCTCGCGCGCCGTCGCCGAGGTGCGCACGGCCTCCAGCGAGTCTTGAGCGATCGCGTTCAGGTCCACCGGCTTTAGCTCGAGCCGGAGCTTGCCCGTGATGATGCGTGAGACGTCCAGGATGTCTTCGATGATTTTGCTTTGCGACTGCGCATTGCGATGAATGACCTCGATGCCCTTGGTGACCGACGCGGGGTCGCTGCGGGTCTTGAGCAGTGACGACCAACCCATGATCGCGTTGAGCGGCGTCCGCAGCTCGTGCGAAACCGTCGCCAAGAACTCGTCTTTCAGCCTGCCGGCGGCCTCGGCTTCCCGCGCCGCTTCCTCGGCGCGCCGGGCGGCCGTGCGTGCGCGCTCGAACAGAAGCGCGTTTTCGATGAATGCGCCGACCCGGCGCGAAAGCTCGGTCGCGAGCGCGAGATCGCGCGCGTCGTAGCGGCGCCCCGACTCGGTGGCGATGAGCGACAAAGCGCCGGACACCTCGTCCCGCCGCTGGATGGGCACGAAGATCACCGAGCAAATCCCGGCCTCCTTCAGCAGCTTCAGGTGTTCCGGGCTACGAGCGTCGTTCTCCAACGCAGCGTCGGACACGCTCGAGTGCAAGATGGGCTGCCCGGTGCGGATGACTTGCCACACGCCGGTGGTGTCGTCCGGGTTGGGGGGGTACTTCTCCTCGAACAGGACGGCTTGCTTGCGCTTGCGGGGATCCGCATGAGAAACCGCGACGCTCCGCAGCTGCGACCCTTTCAGCAAGTGGATCGTGCACCAATCGCACAGGCCGGGAACGAGGAGTCGCGCCAGCGAGTCCAGCGTCACCTCGAGGTCCAGCGACTTGCCGAGAGTGGTGGATACCTCGCCCAGGTAGCGGTCGTGCTCGTCGCGGCGCCGCTGCTGGCTCACGTCGTGCCAGATATTGACGGCAAGCTCCGGGGCGCCTCGCTCGTCCAACACCGCATTGGCGCGAATCTCGCACCACCAGCCGATTCCGCGCTGCTTGTCTCGCGTAAGGACGAGCGCCGAGGCTTGCAGCTCCCCCGCGAGCACGCGGCGCCCCGGCAGCTGCTCCGGGGGGAACAAGAAGCCGTGCTCGTCCAAAAGCTCGTAGCGCTTGAGGAGGTCGCCCGGCGGCGCGTTGAGTAGCTCGTCCTTGCTAGACAGCCCCATCAGGCGAGCGGCCGCGCTGTTGGCGAAGATGACCTTGCCCGTGCGGTCCTGCACCGTGATTCCGTCGACGACGCCTTCGAGAATGACCTCGAGTTGCCGGCTGAGCAGGCGGAAACGCTCCCGCTCCTGCTTGGCGCGCTCCTCGCTAGCCTCCGCGACCGCGCGAGCCAACTGCTGCTCGCGAAGTGCGGCGGCGGTGTCCTCGGCCTGCTTGCGTTCGCTGAGATCCCGCGTGATCTTGGAGAAGCCGACGAGCTCCCCGGCCGCGTCTTTGAGGGCGGTCAATACCACGCTCGCCCAGAAGCGCGCGCCGTCCTTGCGCACGCGCCAGCCTTCGTCCGTGAAGCGGCCCTGCGCACGCGCGATTTGGAGCTCGGCCGCGGGGCGCCCGGCTGCGCGATCCTCGTCCGTGAAAAAGACGGCGAAGTGGCGGCCCAAGATCTCCTCGGCGCCGAATCCCTTTACCTTCTGAGCCCCCGCGTTCCACGTGCTGACGTTGCCGTCGGGGTCCAGCATGAAAATGGAGTAACCAGCGACATCCTCGATGAGGAGCCGGAAGCGCTCCTCGGAGCGCCTGAGCTCCGCGAGCTCCTCCATGAGCGCACGATGGTCGTTCGATTCGGGATCGGGCGCGGGCACTCCGTCGAACATACACGGCCAAGGCGGCGCCAACTAGAGCGACGAACTTGACCGAGCGACCGCGGGATGCCGAGACGTTTCCGCGCGGGGGAGCGGCGCGAGCCCCCCCCGAGCCAGTGCGGCGCTATTGCGACAGGTACTTGATTTGTACGAAAGGCGCGAGCACCCCGGAGATGGCCTGCAGGGTGGGCAGCAGCTGTGCAAGCACCTGGTTCCAGCTCGTGACCCACGTTGGGGGCACGTAGATCACATCCCCTGGGGCAAGCTCGAAATCCGCGGCCTTGCCCTCCATGAGCTGCTCTGCGTCGATCACGAACAGCTCCCCACGGTCTGCCTCGCTACGAATGACGTACGTTTCCGAGAGCTTGCCCTGGACCTGCTCGGTGGTGCCGAAGCCGACTTGCGCGAGGGCCTGCAGGAGGGTAAGCCGCCCGTTCACGAACGACACGGTACCGCCCTTGGGATTGCTGCCGACCGCGCCGCCGAATACGTACGCGCGCTCGTTGGTGTTGTCCGGCACGAGGACCACGTCCCCGCTTCGCAGACGGATGTCCTGAGTCAGATCGCCCTCGCGGATGAGGCGATAGAAATTGATGGGCAGCCGCTTGCCCTTGCGGGCGATGTAGGCGCTTCGAAGACTCGCCTTGTCCAGCTCTACGCTGCCGCCGAGCGAGAGCGCCTCGAGCAAGCGTAGGGGGCGGTCGCTGTATTTCAGCCCGGGCTGGGTGAATTGGCCGAGGAGGTAATAGCGAATGCTCCCCGCGAACACGACCTGAATCGTGACCTTCGGGTCCTTCACGTAGGCGACCAGCTCGTTCTCCAGGAACTTCTTCAGCTCCGCGCTGGTCTTGCCGGCAATCTGCACGGTGCCGACGAGCGGAAACTGAATCGTCCCGTCGTTGTCGATCACGAGGCCGGCGAGGCGGCTGCGGTCCGCGGCCATGGAGCCCATACCGCCCGCGTAAGGAGCGATGGAGAGCTCCGGGTGGCCGTAGACGGCGACGAGCAACGTGTCGCCCGGGCCGACGCGGTAAGCGTCTCCGTCGCGCTCGCCGACGATCTCGGCGACGAGGCTGCGATCCAGCACCTCTTGTCGGTGCTTCTTCACGGAGGAGGGGAGGGAGCGCGCTTCGACGGCGGGGCTCGAGCCACACGCCGAGAGAAGTGACAGTGACAGTAGCAGTAGCAAGATAAGTCTCGGCATCGATGTGCCCTTTGTCTGAATCAGCACATGGTGAGGGTAGAGCGTCAATTCGAAAAACCGTGTTTCGTACAAACGACAGCGCGTGAAAATCGGCGTGACCAATCGCTACGCGCGTAGCACTTCGCCATCTTGACCCGCTGCTTTTGCGCGGCAGATGCTAGGCCGTGGCTACTAAACAACTTGCGCTTGGTTCCGAGATAAAACGACTTTCCGCCAGCGCGTTTCGCCTGGCGAATCAGTACCTCACTCGGCACAAGGCCGACGTCAAAGTCCTGCACTACTGCTTTCGCAACTGGGGTGACGCCATCAACCCCGCTCTCGTGGAGTTCGTCGGCGGGGAGAGCGTACAAAGCGTAGACATCGACGCGCGCGCTCTGCTCCCGCTGCCGAAAGATCCCCAGGCGGACACCCTGTACGCGGTGGTCGGCAGCATCCTTCATCACGCGGATTGCCAGACCATCGTTTGGGGCGCGGGCTTTCAGTCGGCCGGCATCTCGCCCAAGCAAACGCCGAAGGGCGTCTGCGCGGTACGCGGCCCGTTGACGGCGGCAGAGCTCCGCAAGCAAGGCATAGAATGTCCGGACGTCTACGGAGATCCGGTGTTGTTGCTCCCTCGCTATTACCGCCCCGAGGGTCGGAAGCGCTACCGTCTCGGCATCATCCCCCACTTCTCGGACCAAGCGGACGCCAAGATGGCGCGCTACCGGAACACCGACGAAGTGAAGATCATCGATATCCGCGGAGGGTTGTGGAGCACGGTCAACATCGTCGCCGAGTGTGAATACATCGTGTCCACGTCTCTGCACGGGCTCATCCTCGCGGATGCGTACGGCATCCCCAACGCCTGGGCCAAGCTCGGCGACGACATCCCGGGTGGCACCTTCAAGTTCAACGACTACTACCGCTCCATCGGCGTGGCAGGGGATTCGCTGCCGACCGCCTCCCTCACGGAGACGGTCGACGAGCTGTGTGGTAAGGCCCTAAAGCGCGAGGTCGCTTTGGACCTCGATCGGTTGCTGCGGGCTTGCCCGTTTCGTTGGTCCGAGGCGCCGAATCGTCATCGGCAGACCGTCGGGGACGCGGGCTTGGTCGAGGCGCAGCTCCCATAGGCTGCCGCCGTCCGCTCGCTCTTCCAGCAGCTGGAAGCCGAGCTTGCCGTAGTGGTCCGCTACCATCTGGTTCTTCTCGGTCGGAAGGTAGCGGCCCACGAGGCGCGATGCGCCCGCGGCGCGCGCGGCCGCCACCAGCTCCGCGAGCACGGCCTGCTCCACTTTTCGTCCCAAGACGCGGCAGCTCATCAGCCAGGTGTCGATCTCCCAGCTGTCCGACTCCTGGCGGCAGATGATGACGCTGATCATGCCGTTGTCTCCGAAGGTATCCGCGAGCCTCACCTGGAGCGTGAAAGCGCTCGGATCGCGCTCTGCGGCTGCTACCTCCGCCTCGGTGTAGCGCCGGGTCGTGAGGTTGAACTGGTTGGACTTGTTGATGAGCTGGGCGATGCGCGCGCGCCCCGTCGCGTCGAAGGGGGCGAGGGTGAGCTGCATGTCGAGCGAGCTCAGGTAAGCGTCCACGTCGCCGGCCTGCTTCTGAAGCGCCACCCGCTTGGCGTTGTCCTGGTACGCACCGGCGCGCTTCTTGTCCTCTTCGGAGAACGCGATCGCCTCGAAGTACCCGGCCGCGAGCAGCGTGCGCGCATAGAGGGCCGGATTCTCTGGCAACTCAGGCACCGCGACCTGCGGCAACAGCTTGCGTACCAAGTTGCGTTCGACGGGGTTGTCGTCCAAGAACACCATCGCGTCGAGCCCGAGCGAGAGCTCCGAGGCAATCGCCGAGATGTTGGTGGCCTTGTCGTTCCAGTTCGCTTGGAAGACGGCGATGTGCTCCTCTCGCAGGAGCATTTCAGGGTGCTCGCGAAAGGCACGCCGCGCGACCTCGTCCGTGTTCTTGGAAGAGACGGCGAGCACGATGCCGCGCTCGCGGAGAGCCAGGGCCGTGCGTTGGACCTCCAAGTGAGCCTCGCCGGTCGCGTTGCCTTGGCCGATGACGATGCCGTCGAGGCCGTCGTCTCCGATGACACCGCCCCAGACCGTGTTGTCCAGATCCAGGATGAGGCACTTTTTGCTCTTACCGCGCAGCGCCGCGACGAGCCGGCAGACGTGGTCCGCGTAGAGCGGCACGAAATCAACGGCAAACGGCACCTTGGCGAGGTTCCAGAGAGTCGGATCGTGCCAGGCGGCGAGCCCCACCGTCTCCGCAATGTGAGCGACGTCCAAGAGCAGGTCGTCGCTTTGCGCGACGCTCTCTCCGATGCCGCGGTTCAGCTCGTCGATGGCTTTGCGGAGGGTGCCCGGGAGAACGAAGTCGAAGTTGCCGAACAAGGACTCGGTGGGATGCGCGACGGTCTGCAGGATGCAGATCGCGCCACCGTGCTCCTTGAGCCCGCGCCGGATCTGCTCAAGCTGCGCGAGCGAGCCGCGCACGCCTTCCGCCGCCGCCTCGGCGCTAGTCGCGGCTCGGCCGAGCGGTAACCCCCGATGGTCGATGGCGACCAGCACCGCGTCACAGCGCGCGCGGTTGAGCTCGGAGTCCGGCGACAACGCCGACTGCATGATCTGGCCGTAGTCGGACTCGAAGCACTCGAGCAGGATGCCGTGCCGAGCCGCGGTGGCAGTCAGCGCCGGTACGAGCAGGTGCGAAGTCGCGTTGCTGATGATTCCAAGCTTGAAAGGGCTCAGCGGCTTGAAGCTTTGCCCGGCGGCTTTGGCGCGCCCGAGCGCCTTCGCCAGCCGGTGGAGCCCGACTTCGTCCAGCGCATGGCCGGCCAGCCATTGCGCGCGCTTGCCCAAATCTTCGCCGCCTTCCGCGAGGCGCTTGCATTGAGCAGAAAAGTCCGCGGGCGCGGCGGGAAGCCATTGAAGCTGAGAATAAAGTTGGCTGGTCATGCGCTGATCTCCATGAGGATTCGGGATGCGACCTGAGCGGGCGTCGAGAACGGCGCCTTGGCACGTTGCAGGTCGAGGAAGCGAGGATCGAAGGCGTCGAGCATCGGCGTTTCCGTGTAGCCGGGCTTGACGCTGCGCACGGTGAGCCACGGGTATTCCGCGCCGAGCGCCGCCAGCAACCCGGCCATGCCGTACTTGGCGATCACGTACGCGCCGAGCCCCGCCGACGCAGGGCTCTGCGAGTCACCCATGGCCTGCGTCAAGACGCCGACGACGGTGCCGGCCTTGTGCTTGCGAAAGCAGCCCTTCACCAAACCGGCAAGCAGTCGCTGCGGACCGACCACGTTGACCTGCAGCTGCGCGCGCAGCTGCTCTTCCGTGATTTGCCCGAACGGCCCGGGCGTGAGCGGCGGTGAAGCCGCGAGCACGACGCCCGCCAGGTGCGGCAGCTCCGCGAGACTGCCGAGGGCGGCGTCGATGGAAGCGTCGCTCGTGAGGTCGAGCTGCAAGCTCACGCCGCCGCAACGTTTGGCGACGGTCTCGGCTGTGCCTTGCCCCCGGTGATAGCCGACGATCGGCTTGTAGCCGGTGGCGGCGAGCTCGCTGCACACGGCGGCGCCGATGCCGCCGGCTCCCCCCGAGACCAAGAACCATTTCGTCGTCGAGCTGCTTTCAGACTCCAAGAACCACCTCCGCTTTACCTTTGGCCAGCACCCGCCCGTCCGAGCGCACCACCAGGGCGAGCTCGAGCATTCCGGTAGCGTGGTGCACGTTGACGAGCGTCCCTTCCACCTCCGCTTCGCGCCCCACGTAGAGGGGCCGCTTGAAGTCGAAGGAAACGCTCGCCCAGACGCTGTCTCGCCCGGGGAGCCGCATTCCGATGAGCTCGGAGACCTTGGCGACGAGCAGCGCGCCGTAGACGACGCAGCCTTCGTAGCCTTTGCCCCGCGCGAAGGCTTCGTCCACATGAAGTGGATTGAAGTCTCCCGAAAGCTCCGCGAACGCGCGCATCTGCTCGTGGGAGATCGAAAACGGAACCGTCCGCTTCAGACCTTCTCGCAGGTCTGCGAGCTTGTGCTCCTCGGGCGCCATCATCTCAGCTCGCGGTCTTGGCCTCGATCAGCGTCACGAGGTCGCCGACGTTGCGCAGCTGCTCGACCTCGGCGGCCGAGAACTTGAGGCTGAAGGCCTTTTCGACGGCCATGACGAGCCGGATGTGCGTGAGGCTGTCCCACTCGTCCACGTCGTCCGCGGTGAGCTTCGGGTGGACCACGAGCGTCTCGTCATCGAATACGTCGTGAAATACCTGCGTCAGCTTGGCGTAGTGGGCTTCGGTGTTCATTTTGTTCTCGTTCGTGTTCGGGGAGCACCAGCGCGCTGGCCAAGGTCTCGGACCAGAGCGCGGTAACTCGAGGTTTGGGATGCACTTCGTCGCTGAAGTCGCCATTGTCGCTGCCAGCAATGCGCACCACGCGCACGCGCTCGCGCGCTGCGAGCTCCGGCAGCAGCGTCTCCATGCGGCGGGAGTAATCGGCGTAGAGGGGAGACCCGGCTGCGTGCCAGCTCGGAATCGGCATGTCGACGAGCACGACCTGCCCGCCGGCGCGCACGATGTCGTCCACCGTCTTTTCCAAAATTTGGAACGGCGCGTCCTCTAGCCGCTCCACATTGCCCATGTATTTGCGCCAGAAGGCCAGGTATCCGGCCTGCTCACTCGCGCCGACGAGACGCTCGTTGCGCTCGGCGTCGGTTAACTTGCGCGGCTTGCCGGAGAGGCGTTCGCGCAGAGACCGCGTCGCGTCGCGCGTCAGCGCGTCCAGCGCCAGGTAGGGGTGCACGAGGTGTCCGCCGGTGTCGAGCAGGCTCGGCGGGAGCAGCGGCTCTGCGCCGTGCTCGCCGCGCCTGTAGAACCCGTAGCGATAGCGCTCCAGATCGATGTCCGTATCTCCGGCGTGGCGGTCGGGCGTTTCCCAACGGGCTCGGTTGGAGGCGAAGACGCCATACCAGAGCCCGAGGACGAACGTGTTGTGCTCACGCGCGGCCGGAGTCTGCACCTCCTGCACCAGCTCCACGACTTGCCTCATCTGCGTGATGTTGGAGCCGCTGACGGAGACGTTGTGCACCTCGCGCTCCGGTAGCGCCGCCTGGAGCTCGCGCTGCTTGAAGCCCACGAGCGCGTTGGAGGCGCCGAGCACCAAAATTTTATCCTGCTCCGTGTTGAGCCGGCTACGCGAGAAGAACACGTACTTCGGCTCGGTGAGATAAAGCGACTCCGCCGCGCGGGAAGAGTCCAACCGGGCGTGACCCCGCTCGCTCGGCCGGAAGACCAAGCTGAGCGCGAGCAACACGCCGTAGAGGACGGCGAGTGCGGCGAAGAGGCGCGCGAGCTGGACGACGATGGGTTTCATCTCAAAAGGCTCGGTAAACGAACTCGGGGGATTTGTGAAAGAACGAGCTCACGCACAGAATGAGCAGAATCTGCGAAGCAAGCAGGAGATTGCCTGAAACCACGCCGAGCTTGCGTGAGCCGAGACTGCTCACGCGCGTCACGGCGCTCGCGAGCGCGTCCCAGGCCGCGAAGGAGAGCGCCGCCCCGGAAGTGAGCCCGGCGTAGACGAGGAGCCAGCCATGCGGTCCGAGGCGCGCCGACACGGCCGCTAGCTCGCCAAGGCTCAGCCAAAGGCAGCTGAGGCCAAGCGCAAAGTAGGCGAAGGTCAGCCCGCGGGACGTGTAGATGGCAATCGGCTGCTCACACAGCGCCTTGTAGCGTGCCTTGCCGAGCCGCTTGGCAGCCTGCACCTGCCACAACTTGTTGATGCTCGCGCCCGCGCCCATGAACAAGCCGTACACCACGAACACCGAGGTCGCGCCGTGCCAGATGCCCATGAGCAGGAAGGTCACGAAGAAGGCGACCACGGCGATGTACGGTGCGAGCGCTCGCGAGGTGACTCGCTCCGACAGCACGCGTAGCAGCGGATTGAACACGTAGGTGCGAAACCACTGCGAAAGCGTGATGTGCCAACGCGCCCAAAAATCCAGGAAGCTCCGCGCTTGGAAGGGGCGGTCGAAATTTTCTGGTAGTTTCTGGCCGAGCAGCGCCGCGACGCCAATCACGACGTCCATGTAGCCGGCGAAGTTGGCGTACAGGAACACGGTGTAGGAAACCGCGCTCACGGCGTACGTCGCCAAGAGCTGGGACCAGGCGAGGGTAGCCGTTCCCGCGAGCACGCGGCCCGACACGGCCGCGAATACGTAGTTGAAGACCGCGGAAACGACCGCTATCCGCACGAAGCCTTGGATGATTCGCGCGAACGCGGCGTACACGTCCGGCTCTCGGAGCTCGACTTCCGTCGAGGCACGAGCCTCACGCTCGAAGTCTTTGTAGCGTTGAATCGGGCCGGCCGTGAGCGTGAGGAAACTCGCGGTGTAGTTGAAGAACGCAATGGGACCGATCCGCTCGCGTAGCTCCCCCTGCCTGGCGTCGATCATCAGGTGAAGGACGCGGAACAACACGTAAGACAAGCCGACGACCGCGTAGACCGTTTGTAGCGTCAGAGGCTCGGGGACGAACGCATACTTTTTGAGCGTGACAAAAGTGCAGAGCACGACCACGAGGCCGGACCACAGCAGCGCTGACGTCGGCATGCGACGTAGCAGCTCCACGCACGCGTAGCCGAGCACTAGGAACGCGACCAGCGGGACGAGCTCGAACGGCCGGTCGACATAGCTGGCCAGGAAGACCAGGTTTGCCGCCACCATCAGCCACGAGCGGATGCGCGGGCTTCGCGTGGCATTCACGAAAAGCACGACCGCAATGACGAAACCCAAGAAAGTAAGAGAAGTGAAAGTCATGAACGCCTCACAAGGACGCCCTCGCAAACCGAACGCGACGCCATGCACACTTCGTGCGAGGTTGTGCGTTTCTGACTCGAAACACGCGCTTTCGTGGTTTCCCGAACCGAATGACGCAGGCCTAACGATCGGCCATGAGGCGAAGTGCTTCGGCCGATCCTCCATGGCACGAGGCGCTTTGGTGAAATGACTACGTCTGGTTCTCGGTGAGCGCGAACGCTACTTAAGGAGTGCAGAGTCAGCGCGGGCGTGAAGGCGACCGATGTGGGCCACGGCACGACACTTGCGCCTGCGCAGCGCCGTGATGGACCGCTTGGACCCCGAAGCTTCGGACGACGCCGTAGGGCTTGTTTCGGTAGTGATTCCGAACTTCAACTACGCGCGCTACGTCGGGCAAGCGATTGATAGTGCGCTTGCTCTCGACTGGCCGGCCGTCGAGGTAATCGTCGTCGACGACGGGTCCACCGACGATTCGCGGCAAGTGATCGAGCGTTATCGCGAACGCGTGACGATCGTTCATCAAAGCAATGGCGGACAGATCGCTGCGTGCAACGCGGGCTTCGCGAGGGCGCGCGGAAACGCAATCGTCTTTCTGGATTCGGATGACCTGCTGCATCCGTCGGTGATTCGAGAGGCGGCCGCGGTGTGGCGGCGCGGGCTGAGCAAGGTGCAGTTCCAGATGCGAGTCATCGATGCGGGCGGTCAACCGACGGGCTCGTTCCTGCCGCAATTTCAGGTCGTTCCGAGCAGCGATGACGTCAAGCAGTGGGTCAGGACTGCGGCTTCCTATCCAACCCCGCCCGGCTCGGGAAACGTTTACTCGCGGCGCTATTTGGAAAAGATCTTTCCTCTTTCGGGTGAGGATCGCGCGGCGGACTCCTACTGCCTAGCGGCGGCGCCGCACCTAGGCGACGTCGTAACGGTCGCGAAGCCCCTCGTCGACTACCGGGTGCACGGCAGCAACGACGGCGCCATGGCGGAGCTGGACGCGCGTCGCTTCGCTAAAGAATTGAAACGAGCCCAGGCTCGATTCCGCTACGCGGACTCGCTGCGCGGTGGCGCCTTCCTGCCGAAGTCGCCCGCGGTTCTGGATCGCAGCTTGGCGGTCCTGCCGTATCGCTTGGCGTCGCTCAAGCTGCTGCCTTCGGAGCACCCCATAGAACGGGATAGCTCTTGGAAGGTATTGCGCGACTTGACGATCGCTTGTTGCACTCCTCAGGGTGTCTCGCGCCGAGCGCGTGCGGCCCTGTGCGTGTGGTCAATCTCCGTCGCGCTCGCCCCGCGACCCATCGATGGACGAATCGCGCTGTGGCGATTCTCCTCGAGCAGTCGTCCCGAGCTCCTGAAACGAGCTCTGCGGGCGCTGGACGTCGTGAAGGCGGCTTGACGTAACTTCGGAAACTTCGAGGATCCATGTTGAAGCGGTATCAAAACTTGGTCAGTGGCGTGCTCGGGCTCATCGACTTGATGATCCTGATCGGGGCCTGGCTCGTGTCGTATTGGCTGCGGTTTTCGGTGCCGTTGGTACCGGTGACCAAGGGCTTCCCGGCGTTCTCGGTCTACGCCTCGCTGACGCCCGTCGTCGCGCTGGTGTGGATCACGGTGTTCGCCTCCATGCGCGTCTACAAGCTGAGCCGACTCCTGTCGCCGTGGCACGAGGTCATGCTCGTGCTCAAGGCCCACGCGATGTCGCTCTTGGTGTTCATCGCGCTCACTTACATGTTCGAGGAGTATCGCTACTCCCGGCTCGTCCTCTTGTACTTCGGCTCGCTTTCGGGCGTGCTGCTGGTAGCGGGACGGCTCGCGGTGCGCAGCGCTTTCCGCACGCTGAGAGCGCGGGGCTTCAATCTGCGCCATGTGCTCATCGTCGGTGAAGGGCCGGCGGTGGAGGCGCTCGTGGAGCGGTTCGAAACCTACCCCGAGCTCGGCCTGCGCGTTCGCGGCGTGGTGACTCACGAAGAGTCCGCTGCGACGCAGGTCGGGAACAAACCGGTTCTCGGTCACTTCGACCACGTTCGGGAGCTCATCGCGCACACGCGCGCGGACGAGCTCTTGATCGCCTTGCCGTGGTCGCAGCAGAACGAGGTCGGGCGCCTCCTCGAGCTCGTGAAGGACGAGACCATCGACGTGCGTCTCGTCCCCGACCTGCAGGCGTACGTGACGCTGGGCTGCGAAGTGGAAGACTTCGACGGCGTTCCGGTGGTGCGGCTCAACGACTCGCCGCTCGTCGGCTGGTACGCGGCCGGCAAGCGTCTCACCGACATCGTGGTCGCGACGGTGGCGCTCGTCGTCTTCTCGCCGATCATGCTGCTGGTCGCGGTTTTGGTGCGGCTTTCGTCACCGGGGCCAATCCTCTACTCGCAGGAGCGCATGGGCTTGGATGGGCGCTCCTTCAACATGCTCAAGTTCCGGTCGATGAAGATCGACGCCGAACAGAAGAGCGGCGCGGTCTGGGCTCAAAAGGAAGACGACCGCCGCACCCTGCTCGGTACCTTCCTCCGCAAGACCAGCCTGGACGAGCTACCGCAGCTCTTTAACGTGCTGCGCGGGGAGATGTCTCTCGTCGGGCCCCGACCCGAGCGGCCCGTGTTCGTCCAAAAGTTCCGCCAGGAGATTCCGAATTACATGCTGCGCCACAAGGTCAAGGCCGGTATCACCGGCTGGGCGCAGATCAACGGCTGGCGCGGCAACACGTCGCTACGGCGCCGCATCGAGTGCGACCTCTACTACATCCAGAATTGGTCGTACCTTCTCGACCTCAAGATCCTGACTCTTACGCTTTGGAAGGGGTTCGTTAACAAGAATGCCTACTAGAGATTTGAACGCTCCCGTGGCGTTCGACCGACCTGACGCATCTCGGGGCCGCCCCGACACCTTCGACGTGAGGCAGCTCTGGGCTACCTTGCGGCACCGCTACAAGTTCGTCTTCGGTGTGGCGCTTACCGTCTTTGCCGCGGTCATGCTGGCGACGCTCGTCTCTCGCATGAAGTTCCGCTCCGTGAGCCGCCTCTACCTGGGCGAGCTCGAGGAGAGCAGCGTCAAGTCCGGCGCGCGCAGCAAGGAAGAGATCGATCTCTCGGCCGGCGGCCAGGGCGTGGTCGGCAGCGAGATGGAGATCATCCAGAGTCGCACCCTCGTTGCCAAAGCGATCTCAGATTCGGGGCTGAACGTCAGCATCAACGTCGTGGGGAAAAAGGTGCCCCGCTACGGCCAGTGGCTCCTCGCGCGCCGTGACCCGACCGCTCTGGACATGGCCGTGCAGAGCCTCCGCGCGAAGGACGCGCGGCTCACCGACGCTAGCGCACGCGAGCAGAGCTTCACGGTCGTCTTCCGCTCCGACACGGAGTACGAGGCCAGCCGCGAGGACGGGCGGAGCGCCAAGGGTAAGCTGGGCGAGCGCGCCGAGCTACCCGGCGCGAGCCTCGTCTTGCGTGCCGGAGATGGGCGCGCACCGAAGGCAGGGGAGCAGTACTTCGTCGTGGTGCGGCCGCTGATGGTCGTCATCGACGAGGCGCTGTCGGCGCTGCAAGTCACGGCCCCGCGCGCGACGCCGCAGTCGCCGCAAGTGAACGTCGTCACTCTCGAGTTCTCGGACGGCTCGCCGCGGCTCGCCGCGAGCTTCTTGGACCGGCTCATCGCCGCGTACTTGGCGGAGCGCCAGGAGTGGAAGGTCGAAGAAGCGAGCGCGGCCGAGTCTTTCGTCAGCTCGCAGCTGGAAACCGTCCGCTCTGCACTCGACGACATTCAGCAGAAGCTGGCCGACTATCGCACCAAGAACCGCGTCGTCGTCATGGACAACGAAGCCAAGGCGATGATCGAGCAGATCGGCAAGTACGAGGAGCAGCGCGTCGCCGCTCACCTGGAGGTCGCGGCGCTTTCGGAAGTGCAGCGCACTCTGAAGAAGCCGAACCCGCCCGTGGGCGCGTTCATGCTGGGGGAGGCGAAGGACACGGTGCTGGACGACATGGCGACCGCGCTCACCACCGCGCGCCAGAAGCTCACCGATCTCGAGAGCCGCTTCAACGACGGAGCCCCCGAGCTGCGCGACCAACGGCAGCAAGTGGAAGCGCAGCTGGAGGCGATTCGTAACTACGTCGCGAGCCGCGCCGCCCGCGCCAAGGAGAGCCTCGGCACGCTGGACGGCGTCATTGGCGGCTTCGAGGCGCGCCTCAAGTCCGTGCCCGGCGCCGAGCTAAGGCTGATTCAGCTGTCGCGTGAGCAGGAGGTTTACAACCGCACCTACTCGTATCTGCTCGAGCGCCAGCAGCAGACGGCCATCATCAAGGCGTCCACCCTGAGCAAGAACCGCATTTTGGACGCGCCTCAAGTCGCTTACCGGGAGGACTCGCCCAAGCTCTTGTTGCGGCTTGCCAGCGCCCCCCTCGGGCTGCTTCTCGGTATCGCGGTGGTGCTCTTGCGCAGCCTCCTCGCGAGCACGTTTCAGAGCGAGGTCGACGCGCGCTCGTTCGTGGACGGGCTGCCCGTATTCGCGACGGTGCCGCATCGGCCCAAGCGCCGCGGTGAGCGACGCGGAGTGCAAGGAGCCGGCTCCTTCGACGTGCTCGGTAGCGACACGGGCTCCTCTTTCACCGAAGCGTTCCGAACCCTTCGCGCGAACCTGTATCGGGCCGGCAATCCCGGCGTCGGACGCATCCTCCTCCTTACTTCCCCCAACGAGGGCGACGGGAAGACGACCTGCGCGCTCGCGCTCGCGGCGGCGTTGGCCGCGGATGGCAAACGAGTCGTGCTGGTGGACGCCGACTTGCGGCACACGGAGAACCAACCCCCTCCGCCCGGACCACGGGACTCGGCGGTGCCCGGCTTGGCGGACGTGCTTCTCGGACAGCGCGCTTGGAACGAGTCGCTCCGCCCGGTCAAGGTGCCGTTCGGGCAGTTCTACTCGGTGGCGGCCGGCCACGGTGCAGCTCCGGAGCTGCTTTCTAGCCCTGGAATGCTCGATTTCCTGAGCGAGATCCAACGTCACTGCGACTACGTGCTGCTGGATGCGCCAAGCTTCCCCGCCGCCGCCGACGCGCTGGTGCTGTCTCCGCACGTGGACGGCGTCCTAAGCGTCATTCGTCTGGAAAACACGGAGCGCAGAGCCGCCCTCGAGCACCTGCGCGGGCTCACGATGTCGGCGCGCAGCTTCGGCGTCGTGTTGAACGGCGTCGGCGTGAGCACCGATGGACCCGGCTCCGTCGCGCTCGTCCAGAGCGAGCCCATTCCCAAGCCTGTATCGCTCGTGTCGCGCAAGCGGCCGAGCACCGCGGGTGCTCCGGCACCCAGCTCTCCTCACGCGAGCTGACATCCATGGATAAGCCTTATCGGGTTCTGTGCGTCATTCCGACGCTGAACGAGGCCGCGCACATCGAAGGTGTGCTCGAGCGGCTGCTGCAAGACAAGGGGCCTCTCGCGCTGCGAGTCGTCGTCGCCGACGGCGGCAGCACGGATCGCACACGCGAGATAGTCCGAGACTTTGCGCAGAGTCACCCCAACGTTCTGCTCATCAACAACCCCGCGCGTATCCAGAGCAGCGCCGTCAACGCGGCCGTGCGGCGCTACGGTCGCGACGCCGACATCCTCATCCGTTGCGACGCGCACGCTATCTACCCGGTCGGCTACTGCCGCAAGCTGGTAGAAACGATGGAGCGTACCGGGGCGGACGCGGTCGTCGTGCCGATGGACTCGCTCGGTGAAACGCCATTTCAGCGCGCCGTTGCCTGGGTCTCCAACTCGCCGATCGGCACCGGGGGCTCCGCGCACCGAGCCGGCAAGCAAAGCGGATTCGTCGATCACGGGCACCACGCCGCGTTTCGAATGAGCATGTTCCGCGCCGCGGGCGGCTACGACGACAGCTTCACTCACAACGAGGACGCGGAGCTGGACTGCCGGCAGCGCGCGCTGGGCGCCCGTATCTATCTGGATAGCGAGGTGCGGCTCGGCTATCACCCCCGCAAGGACGCCCGCTCGCTGTTTTGGCAGTACTTCAAGTACGGGGCGGGGCGGTCGCGGACCGTGCGTCGGCACCCGCATTCGCTACGGGTGCGGCAACTCGCGGTGCCGGGCCACCTCGCGCTGTCCCTGCTCGCCCCGCTGCTGCTGCCGTGGACGGCGCTGCTGATGCTCTGGCCAGCCGCCTACTTCTCCGCGCTCCTGGCCTTTTCGATCCTGCTTGTCGTTCGGCACCGCCAGGGCTACGCGCTCTTGGGCGGCGTGGCCGCGCTCGTGATGCACACGGCTTGGGCCCTCGGCTTCTTTCTCGGCTTCTGGCAACACCGGGAACGGGTGTGGCTTCGCGAGATGGCGGTGCCGCTGCGGCTCCGAGCCGCGACCGGAGACGGAACATGAGCGAGAGCACGGCGCTGCGCGTGCTGCTCGTGGATCCATCCTTGTTCACGGCGCCTTACGACGCCGCATTGACGCAGGGCTTACTGGACGCCGGCGTCGAGCCGAGCTGGGCGGTGCGCCCCATCCGCGCCGGCGACCGGCAAGAGCTTCCTCCGGAGCGGATCGACCCGTTCTTTTACAGGTTCATCGAGCGCGCCACGTTTTTACCGAACAGGCTCCGTAGCGCCTTCAAGGGCCTCGCTCACGCCTTCGGTCTGGCCGGGCTCGTGTGGCGCGTCGCGCGGCGTCGTCCAGACATCGTGCACTTCCAGTGGGTCGTCGTGCCGCCGTTGGACACGCTGGCCATCTGGGTGATTCGCTTCTTCGCGCCGGTCGTGCTCACCGTACACGATAGCGTGCCCTACAACGGTCAGCGCATGTCACGGCTCCAAACCTGGGGCTTCGAGCTGCCGATACGCTTGAGCGACAGAGTCATCGTTCACACTCGCGCCGGCCGCGAGGCGCTCTTGGCGCGCAACATACCGGACGAAAAGATCGCGATCGTGCCGCACGGCCCGCTCTCTTTGCCGATGCCGCCATCTCGGCCGCGCATCACGCGCGGGGGCCAGGACGACCGCTACACGTTCGTCGTTTTCGGTGAAATCAAGCCTTACAAGGGCTGCGACCTCATCGTCGAAGCGCTCGGCCTGCTGCCCTCGCTCATCCGCAAGCAAGCGCGGGTGGTCATCGCCGGGAGGCCGCGCATGGACCTCACGCCGCTCCGCGAGCGAATCAAGGCGCTCGGCGTGGGGTCGGAGGTGCAAATCCGAGCCGCTCGTCTCTCCGAAGAGGAGATGGTGGACTTGTTCGCGGAAGCCGACTGCTTCCTCATGCCGTATCGGCAAATCGACGCGAGCGGCGTGTACTTCCTCGTGAAATCACTGGGTAAATGGCTGATCGCGAGCCGGGTCGGCATCTTCGCCGAGGACCTCCAGGAGGGCACGCAGGGGTTCCTCGTGCCGCCGGGTAGCCCGGAGCAGCTGGCCGTGTGCATGGCGCGCGCGGTCGTGGAACGCCCTCGCCCGGAGAAGGTCGAAGCGGGAGCCGCCTGGACCGCGATCGGACAGACGACGTCCCAACTCTACCGCGAGCTACTGAATCCGGCTCCGGTCACGGCCGAGGTGCTCCGCGGGGAGGAGGCGAGTTGAGCGACGCCGTCACGGCTCCGCGCAACCATACTCAGCGCCGCGTTCTACGGGTCGCGCTGATCTTGCTGTTGCTCTCCGTGACGGTGCTCGAGCGCTTCGGTCTGACCTCCGGCGCGGTGTCGGTCAGCGCGGCCATGCTCGCCATCTATCCTTTCCTGGGGATCGCCGGCTTGGCCGGGCAGCTCGTGCTCTCCCTCGAGCGCACGCTGCTTTACGGGGTATGCATGGCGGTCGCGCTCGGCAGCTTGCTGGCGAACGAACAGAGCTCGTCCTTCAGCTCTTTCGCGCTGCTCGGCGCGATGTACCTGCCGTTCGTCTTCGTACTGCGCCAAGGGGCTTTGGCGGACGACGACGCTAGCTGGATTTACGCGCGCTTTTTGGACGTTTGTCTGCTCTGCGCCGCGGCGGGCGTCGCCCAGTTCGCGCTTCAATTCGTGATTCACGCCCACTGGCTGTTCGACTACTCGAGCTACATCCCCGCGCCGTTGCGCATGAACGGTATCTTCAATACCGTCATTCCCGTGGGCTCCTTCAACAAGTCCAACGGCTTCTTCTTTCGCGAGCCGTCCGGGTTCTCCTACTTGATGGCGCTCGGGCTGATCGTGGAGACGGTGACCACCAGACGGCCGTGGCGCGTGGCCGTCATGGGAGCGGCGCTCCTGCTCACTTATTCGGGCACCGGAATTCTCGCGTTGCTGCTGGCGTCTCTCTACCCTTTCGGCGTGAAGACGGTGCTGCGGGTCTCGGGCATCGCGCTCGCCGGCGCGCTCGTGTTCTGGTTGCTCGGCGACGCTCTCAACTTGTCCTTCACGCTCGGTCGCGTCAACGAGTTCAGCTCGGACAGCACCCAGAGCAGCGGGTACATTCGTTACATCGCGCCTGGTCGTCTCGTCGTAGAGACTTTCGTGGACACGCCGTTCAGCGCCTTCATCGGCCACGGGCCGGGCACCATCTTCCGCACCCTGCGCTCCTTCGAGTTTCACGACCCCACCTGGGCGAAGCTGCTCTTCGAGTACGGCGGCCTGGGATTTCTCGGCTTTTTGAGTCTTTTTCTTCTCACCCTACGGCGGCGTTCCTTGCCCGTTCAGTTGCGGGCGGCCCTGTTTTGGGGCTGGTTCGTCATGGGTGGCCACTTGCTGTCTCCGGAACAAAACTTTCTCACGCTCGTGCTGGTCGGGCTCACGCCGTTCGGGAGCGCGCTGGCTTCGGCCCCTGCGCGAACGGACTCCGCGCGAGTGGCGCCCCTGTCACGGGCGGCTTGGGCTTAACATGGAAGCACCTCTCTTCAGCGTCATCGTCACTTGCTACAACTACGGCCGCTACGTCGCGCAGGCGCTCGACTCGGCGCTCGCCCAGCGCTACCCCCACGTCGAGATAATCGTCGTCAATGACGGCTCGACGGACGACTCGCGGGAAGTGCTGGCTCGCTATGCGGACCGCGTTCGCGTCATCGAGCAGCCGAACCGCGGCTCCATCCCCGCCTACAACGCCGGTTTCGCGGCTTGTCGTGGCGACATCATCGTGCTGCTCGACGCCGACGACGTGCTGGAGCCGGACGTCCTTTCGCGCGTCGCCTCCGTGTGGGGACCCCAGGTCGCGAAGGTGCAGTGGGACCTACGCATCATCGACGCGGAAGGGCGGGACTTGGGCCGAAAGTTCTGCCACTTCGACGCGCGCTACGACGCGGCCGAGGTCCGCCGCTCGTTCGAGGCTACCGGCACGTACCGTTGGCCGGTCTCGGTCGGCAACGCCTACGCGCGAAGGCTCGCGGAGCGAATGTTCCCGCTCACCCCCGACGTTGGTCCGGACGGCGCCCTCAACACCGTTGCGCCTCTGTACGGGGACGTCATCACTTTGCCGGAAGTGCTCGCCTCCTATCGAGTGCACGGCCAAAACTTGTGGTCCAATACCGGCTCGGACGCGGCGCGCTTGCCGGCCCGTATCCACCAGCGCCGGCTCGAAATCGCGCTCATGCGTCGGCACGCTGCGGAGCGAGGCGTCGTCGTCTCGAGCGAAGACGTGCTCGACCACGAGCTAGCGTTCGTCAATTATCGCCTCATGGCGAAGAAGCTCGGGCTTACCTACCCGGGTAGCGACGTGGAGTCGATCTCGGGGCTGCTGGCGAAGGCGTGGCGCTTGCTACGAACCGAACGACACTCGCCGGCGAAGCTCACCCAGCACGCGCTCTGGTTCTCGACCCTCGCCGCGACGCCTCCCGCGGCGACGCGGGGGCTCATGCGACTGCGCTTCGGCCGCGGCGCCGTCCAGGGCGCCCTCGTAGACGCACGGGCGCGCCTGCGGCGGAGCTTTGCATGAGCGTGCAGGAGCGCACCGCCAAATCGGCTCTGTGGAGCCTCATCGAGAACGCGGGGCTGGCCCTCATCTCCATGGGCACGTTGGTGATCTACACGCACCTGCTGTCCACGGCGGAGTTTGGGCTTTTCGCCGTGGTCTTGGCGCTGGTGGAGCTCCTGCAAATCTTCGTGACCATGTTCTTCCACGACGCGCTCGTGCAGCGCGAGGACGCGAAGGACCTGCATTTCGACACTGCCTTCACGTTCGGGGTCGTGCTGAGCTTGGTGTTGGTCGCGCTGTGCTTGCTGCTCGCGCCCGCGTTCGCCGCGGCCGTCTCCGAGCCGCGTGCGGCGGACGTGCTGCGCGCCATGTCGCTGTGCTTCCCCGCGGCCGCAGTCAGCGCCACTATCGTTGCTCGGCAGCGGCGAGAGCTTTCGTTTCGCCCCCTCGCGCTGCGCTCCCTCGTCGGCCGCTTCGCAGGCGCGGGGATCGGCGTCGGGCTCATAGTCGCGGGGGCTGGCGTTTGGGGGCTCATCGCTCAACAGGTGCTGATTGTCGCCGTGGGGTCGGCCATTCTCTGGCAGACGAGCGAAAATCGCCCCCGCCTGCGCTTCGGCAAGCGGGAGTTCAAAGAGCTCGGCGCTTTCGGCCTCTATTCGATGGGCTCTCTGTTCCTGGTCTTCGGGGTGAAGCGCATCTTCGCGGTCGTCACCGGTATCTTTCTGGGGGTGGAAATCGCCGGGTATTTGAACCTCAGCTTCCGTGCCATCGACGTGTTTTGGTCTATCGCTGCGACGGCGGCGACGCAGGTCGCGCTGCCCACTCTGGCGAGCCTGCAGCACGACATGCCTCGGTTGCGTCGCGCCTTCCAGTTCGCGACGAGCTTCGTGTGCGTCGTGCTGTACGCCTGCTTCATCGGAATCGGCGTGCTCTCCCCCGAGATCGTTCGCTTGATGTTCGGGGAAAAGTGGCTGCCGGCGGCGCCCTACATCACGGCGCTCGCGCTGCTCGTGCTCGTGCAGGGGCCGCGCGTGCTCGTCGCGCCGCTGCTCACCGCGCTGGGTCGTCCGCGGGACCTGCTGTTCAGCAAGGCCGCGGAGCTCGGGTTCGTGGTGCTGGCGCTCGGGATCACGCGCGTGCCGACGCTGAGCTGGGCGGTGGGCATTTGGGTCGTCCGGGAGCTGCTGGCGCTGCCCATCACGCTCATGCTGCTGAAGCGCGCAACCGGGCTTGGGGCGCTGGAGCAGGTGCGCGGCGCGTGGGTGCCGCTCGCCGCCTCGCTGATTATGGTCGCGGCAGTGCTGCTCGGTCGCTACCTCTTGCCGGGGAGCACGTCCGCCGTGCTGCGGCTCGCGCTCTTGGTGCCGCTAGGCGCGGTCGCGTTCCTGGGCGTGACATTCGTACTGGATCGCGAGCTGATGAAGAGCCTGCTCGGGTTCGCACAGACCGCGCTCGGACGAAGCAAGCGCCCCGCGCCCCAACCAGGGCTCGCCGGAGCGCCATGATGCTCGCGCGGTCTGTGGTCACCTCGCTGCTCGCGCTGTGCGCATGTCAGATCGTGAAGCCGCCGCCCCCCGAGCCTCGCTTGGAAGCGGTGAAAGGGGCGATTCCGCTCGCGCCAATTCCCAGTCATCCCGTCGACGCGAGCGAGCTCGCACCGTCGGACCTTCGAGGCGACGCGCGCCCGCGCGAGGGCGTCGTTTCCTTTCCGATCGAGCCGGGCAAGCTCCGGGCGGGCCGCGCTTATCGGCTGCGTTTCACCGCCGCCACCAAGGCCCCGGCGACAGTGGCGGTCGTCTTTCGAGAGCCGAAGAGGAACGAGTCCTTTCGCACCTACCGCGTTCCCGTGAGCGGCGAGCAGGAAAAGCCCTACACGGTAGACCTCACCGCCCCCGCCTTCACGGAACGAGCGGAGGTGCGAGTAGAAGCGAAGGGAGGCCTCGTGTCGCTCGGTCAAGCTTCACTGCAAGAACGCGCTCCTTTACCGCGGACGGAGCCGGTCACCTCGTGGGCAGGCTCCTACGTGCCGGCTGGCTACGCGCTGGTCTTCAACGACGAGTTCTCGGGAACCACGCTGGACCGGTCGAAATGGTTCACTCGCTACATTTATTCGTCCGAGACTTTGGACCGGCTGAACGACGAGAACCAACGCTACGCCGACAACGACAATCACAAAGTTGCAGGGGGCGTGCTGTACCTTACCGCCAAGCGTAACAAGCTGAGCCGGCCTTCTGGCGTCAACTACGAGTCCGGTATGATTCGCTCGGACTTCACGCTCCGTTATGGCTTTTTGGAGGCGCGGGTGAAAATGCCGGGCGGGCTCGGGGTATGGCCGGCATTTTGGTTGAACTCGGACGTCTCGGAGTCCGGCAAGCTGAGTCACCCGCCGGAAATCGACATCTTCGAGTTCGTGAACAACGGCAAGGACGACCGGATTCACGAGATTCACAGCGCGGCCACGAAGGACCCTCAGAACGAGACGCGATTCTTTTACGAGCACCCGAAGTTCAAGCGCAGCATCCAAAACTACCGAGCCCCCTTCAACTTCAACGAAGGGTTTCACACCATCGGCGCCGAGTGGACGCCGAGCGAGCTCAGCGTGTTCGTGGATGGGTTGAAGATTTACACTCGGAGCTTCCGCTGGGTTTACAAGGACGGAGACGTCGCGGGCCCAGCTCACGTCCTGCTCAACCTCGCCATTGGCGGGCAATGGGCGGGCCGGTACGGCATCGACGACAGCGCGTTCCCGCAATCGCTCGCGGTGGATTGGGTGCGCGTCTACCAGAGGCCGGCCGCCTCGAACTGACTCAAGCGAGTCGAACGCCGCTGTCGGGCGCGCGCTCGTCTTCGTCCAGCACTTCCTCCATCATCCGCGAGACGTCCGCGGGCTGGCGCGTCGCCAAGGCTAGGCAGACCGCGCGGGTGGACATCCGCCCAAGCCGCCAACGGACCTGCTCGAGCGTCTGCTTCGGACCCTGCTCTCGTGAAAACTGCCAGCTTTTGGCTGAGAAAAAGCACAAGTCGCGCGCGTCGCGCAGCAAGGCCAACTCCGTGGTCGAGCTCTCCCCGAGCTCGCTTCGGGACGCAAGCTCCGTCGCTTCCACCATTTCCGCACGCCGGAACCCGAGGCAGCCCAGCGAGGCCCACACGGCACGGGAGCCATTTTCGTGAGTCGGGAGCAGTACGTCGTGAAACAAGGCAGCAAGCTCGAGTGGCAGCGAGGGGTGCGCGGTGAGTCGCAGCAGCCAGCGCCACGCGTCCTGCCCGTCTTGGCCCGACGTGAGCAGCCGACGCGCGTTCAGCACCTCCGCAAGGCGCGGAAGGTGAGGATAGTCCAGCGGCAACGGCAGAAGGCGTTGATAGCGATTGAGCAGCTCCAGCGCCGGCTGTACTCCGTCGAGCCAATCGCGCGACCAGAGAACGAGTCGGAAATCCCCGTCGCTCGCAACCTTCTCGAACAATCGGTCGAAGGCCGGGAGGTTCGCTCGTTCGTGTTGCCAATGCGGCAGCGCTATCGTCACTTCCGGCAGGCTCTTCTTGAAGCCCAAGCGGATGTTGTCGCAGCGGAGTTGGCGCTGCAGACAGCTCGAGGCGTAAATCGCGAGGCGCTGCTCCGTGGGGCTCGAACCGTATCGCAACCGCACCTGGCTCATGGCGCCGCGCGGCGAGAGGTACGAGACCAAGGGCTGGAGAGTCGCGGATTCCACAGGAGGTACGCGGGCGTGTGCAGCCCACGTGCCAGCGTGAACTGCAGGTGAGATAGCTTGAGCGAGGCGCCGCAAGTCCGGACCGCCGCGCGCTCTGGCGCGCAGCGGGGCCTAATGCCTCACTGCTTGCTGGTCGGGTCGAAAAGGCCGCGGATGGTTTGCGGCAAACGCATGACGCCCGACTCACGCACCACGGGCTGCGAGAGCGTGTTCGCGATCGTGACGATCATACGGAGCGCCACGCGCTTCCCCGACGTGGAATCCAGCTCCGTGCCGAGCGAGAGACGCGACGTCACCTCGCGAAAGGCGGAGTCGATCTCTTGCTCCGTCGGCGAAGGCAGCAACCGCTCGAGCTCGCCGGAGAGCCGTGCGAGAGCTCCCGGGCCCATCTTGGACGCGATGATGGCGCTCTCTAGCTTGCTGAACACGATGCTCGCCGGATCCGAATAGTAGGCCCCGGGCACCAGTCGTCCGCGCTCCTTGCAGAGCGGGCAAGTCGGGCTTGCGGACGGTGCGTCTTGCGTGGCAACGAGCCACAGACGCTTGCAGTCTGAGCAATAGGCTGGGTAGTGGCGCATGCCCGTCAGCCCGGAGCATACAGGACCCGGAGCGGGCGAGGCCACTGGCAGAAAGTACGAAACGGCTTCCCCCTCTGTGGGGTAGATAATCCGGCCTAAAGTGTGGTTTCGCTCAGCTCCTGGTCGAGGGCCGGCTCAATCGGCCGAGCGAGCTGGATGAGCTGGCGATCGATGCCGTCCAGCTCATGGGACAGCTCGGACCCGCTCCACCACAGCGTGGCGCCAATTTCCTCCGTGGGAATGAACGACGCCAGGTGGTGAATCGGGACCTCGAAAAGCGCGCCGAGCTCGGCGCGGGGATGTTGGTCGAAGCGAGTTCCGTACAGAAACAGCTCGAAGCCGAACAGGTAGCGCATGCTCGCTGGATCGCACTCGTTGCTGGACTCTTCACGTAGCTCGCGCGCTGCACACACCCGGGCCGTCTCACCCGCTTCGATGGCGCCCCCGGGAAGCTGCCAGCGCTGAGTGCGTCGGTCGAATACGAGCAGTACCTTGTCGTCGTGGCGCGCCACGAGCCGCGCGTGGGTCAGGTTGCCTTGCTCGGCGAGGTCGGCCTCGGCCGCGTCGAGCAAACGTACCAGCCGATGACCTTCTTGATTCTCAGCGAGCATGGACGACGTCCAAGCAATTCTTGGACCGACCGCGTGGGGCGAATTGTGACGCTACCCGCGTGCCAGCTCGTACCCACCCGCGCACGCCGCTCCGAAGGCTACGCCAGCGAGGTAGCCCCCGAGCAAGTCGCTCGTCCAATGCCGGTCCAGGACGAATCGGCTCAGGCCGGCGAGCGCAGAAGCGGCCGTCAGAGGGACGAAAGCTCCCGAGGGCGCCAGCTTCTCGCGCCAGAGGACGTAGCCCGTCGTAAGCGCCACCGCCGACGTCTGCAACGCGTGGCTGCTCGGATAGCTTTGTACCCTCGGGCCGCGCCGCTCCGGCGGCGGTGAGCGATGCGCGAGCGAGCGGTCCAGCAGGGGCGGCAAGAGGGCCGCGCCGACCGCGCTGCCGGCGATCGTCAACGCGGCCGTGCTCCGCCCCGCCCGCAGAAGCCGCAACGAGACGCCGAGCGACGCGGGCAGGTAGCCCCACCATTTGCCGATCGGTGTGGCGGCGTTGGCGGCGAACCGCGCAGCTCGAGCTCCTTCGCCGGAGCCGACCGCTTCATGGGAGAGGCGCTTGGCTCGGCTATCCCAGCGCTTGGTCTTGCCTCGCCCCACCGCGACGGTCAGCGCGCCGAACGCGAGGGCGGTCAACGCGGCGGCACCGAAGAGGAGCTTGGCAGCGAGCGGACGATCTTGCATGCACTGACCCGTGCAAGGATCGAGCGCGCGTCGGGCCGAGCTTGGCACGACGCCTGCTAGTATCGGGCCGTCTTGCCGCCGACCTTAGCTTCCCAACGCGAGCGATACTGACCGTGGCTGATGGTCCCGTCGCGCCACGCGCTTCCGAGTTGCACGAGCTGGTGCGGGTCCGCGGTGCGCGCGAGCACAACCTCAAGAACGTCGACGTCGACCTGCCGCGCCAGGCGCTAGTGGTCTTTACGGGGGTATCCGGCTCCGGCAAGTCCAGCCTCGCGTTCGGTACGCTGTACGCGGAGGCTCAGCGTCGCTACTTGGAGTCGGTTTCGCCCGACGCTCGCCGCCTTTTTCACCAGATGAGCGTGCCGGAGGTCGGGGAGATCACCGGCCTGCCTCCCGCGATCGCGCTGGCGCAGCAACGGGGGGGCGTGACCACTCGGTCTTCCGTCGGAAGCGTCACCACGCTCTCCAACTTGCTGCGTATGCTCTACTCGCGAGCAGGGGACTACCCTCGCGGTCAGCCTCTGCTGTACGCCGAGTCCTTCTCTCCGAACACGCCCGAGGGCGCATGTCCGCAGTGCAGCGGCTTGGGGCGAACTTACGACGTGACGGAGCGCTTGATGGTGCCCGACCCGGCACTCACCATCCGGCAACGAGCCGTCGCGGCCTGGCCGACGGCTTGGCAGGGGCAAAACCTGCGCGACATCCTGACCACACTGGGGCACGACGTGGACGTGCCGTGGCGTGAGCTACCCAAAAAGACGCGCGACTTCATCCTCTATACGGACGAGCAACCGGTCGTGCCAGTCTACGCTGGCTTCACTCTGGCGGAGGTGAAGCGAGCCCTCAAGCGGCGCGAAGAACCCAGCTATCAGGGCACGTTCACCAGTGCTCGAAAGCACGTGCTGACCAGCTTCGGCAGCAGCGAGAGCGCTCAAATGAAGGCGCGAGCCGCCAAATTCCTCGTCGGCACGGATTGCCCGGCGTGCCACGGCAAGCGCCTGCGGCCCGAGGCCCTTTCCGTGACATTCGCGGGCCGGGATATCTCGGAGATACACCGGCTGCCACTCAAGGAGCTTTTTCCGCTCTTCGAAAGGACGCGCGCGCCCGCCGCGACCGAGCCTGCGGAGCGAGCGCAGGTGGTGCAGCGTATCTCGGAGGACTTGGCCAGGCGGGTGCGCGTCCTGCTCGAGCTGGGGCTCGGCTACTTGAGCTTGGAGCGGAGCACCCCGACCTTGTCGCCGGGGGAGCTGCAGCGGCTGCGGCTCGGGACGCAGGTGTGCAGCAGCTTGTTCGGCGTGGTGTACGTGTTGGACGAACCGTCCGCAGGGCTTCACCCCGCCGACACCCAAGCGCTCTTACGGGCTTTGGACGGGCTGAAGGCGTCGGGTAACTCACTGTTCGTGGTCGAGCACGAGCTGGAGGTGATTCGTCGCGCGGATTGGATCGTCGACGTGGGCCCCGGCGCCGGTGAGCAAGGCGGGCGCGTGCTGTACAGCGGACCGCCCCGCGGCTTGGCTCAAGTCGCCGAGTCCAAGACCGGCCCCTACTTGTTCGCTAAAGCGCGGGGCTCTTCTCGTGAACGCCGCAAGGCACACGGATTTTTCGAGCTGCGTGACGTGTCGCGCAACAACCTGCGTTCCCTCTCGGTCGCGTTCCCTCTCGGCGTGCTCACGAGCGTGACGGGCGTGTCTGGTTCCGGAAAATCGACGCTGGTGAGCCAGGCGTTGGTGGAGCTCGCGTCGCGCGAGCTGGGCTCTGCCGAGTCCGCGCCCACCTTCGACGTGCATGACCTGGAGTCCGCTCCGTCGGGAGGTCTGGAAGGGGCGACGCTCCACGGCGCGGCGGGGCTGAAGCGCTTGGTGCTGGTGGACCAAAGGCCGATCGGCCGCACCCCTCGCTCCAACCTCGCCACGTACACGGGCCTGTTCGACGACGTCCGCCGCGCTTTCGCCGAGACACCGCTTTCCAAGAAGCGGCGCTACGACGCGGGGCGCTTCTCGTTCAACGTCGCCAAAGGTCGCTGCGAAACCTGCGAGGGCGAAGGCTTCGTCATGGTGGAGCTGTTGTTCTTACCCTCCGTCTATTCACCTTGCCCGACCTGTAAGGGGGGCCGGTTCAACGAAAAGACGCTCGAGGTGAAGTACCGGGGCAAGAACGTGGCAGAGGTTCTGGGCATGTCCGTCCACGCCGCGCGCGAGTTCTTCGATGGCGAACCCGGCGTTTGCCGCTCCTTGGATGTGCTGCTGCAAGTCGGGCTCGGCTACTTGCGCCTCGGCCAACCGGCGACGGAGCTCTCGGGCGGCGAGGCCCAGCGCATCAAGCTCGCCACCGAGCTGCAGCGCTCACAACGCGCGGGCACGCTCTACGTGCTCGACGAGCCGACCACCGGTCTTCACCCTTCGGACGTGGAGCGTCTCTTGGAGCACCTGGACCTTTTGGTGAACGGCGGAGCCACCGTCATCGTCGTCGAGCACGATTTGCAAGTGATCGCGCACAGCGATTGGGTCATCGACCTCGGACCGGGCGCGGGGGACGAGGGCGGGCGGGTGGTAGCGGCCGGGCCCCCCGAGCTGATCGCGAAATCCAAAGCCAGCGCCACCTCGAGCTACTTGGCGGCGGCCCTGGGCTGAGCCATGCAGGATTCGACGCAGGTTCACGAGGCGCTGTCGGAGCTGAGCGCGCTGCTTTCATACCTGAAAGAGCCCAAGTTCAAGATCCTGGCGTACGAGCGCGCCGCCGAGACGGTCGCGACGCTCGGCTCCGAGCTCACGACGGTCGTGGAGCAGGACCGGCTCCGCGAGCTGCCCGGAATCGGCAGCGGCATCTCGGCGCAAATACAGGAGCTTTACAACACCGGCACCTCACGCCTGCTCGAGCGGCTACGAAGCGCGGTGCCGCCCGGCGCGGCAGAGCTGGTGAGAGTGCCGGGCCTCACGCCACGGCGTATTCAAGCGCTCAGCAGCTCACTCGGGGTGAGCACGGTGGACGAGCTCTTGGCGGCATGCCGTGAGGGACGCGTGCGCGACGTTCGCGGCTTCGGAGCCAAAACCGAGGAGCAGCTCCTGCAAGCCGTGGAGCGATGGCTTCAGCGCAGCCGCTCCCAGCCGCCCTCGCCGCTGCTGCTGTCTCAGGCGCTAGAGCTTTCGGAGCAGCTCCTCGCCACACTCGGGCGCGCAGGTCTAGGTGCTTCCACCGCGGGTGCCGTGCGTCGGGGAGAAGAGACGCTGCTGGAGCTCGACCTGGTCGTCGCCGGTAGCGTCGCGGAAGCGCTAGAGCCGCTGCGCGCGGAGAGGCAGGTGTTACGGCTCGACCCCGTTGAGCAGCTCGTGTACTTGGCGCAGCGCCGAACGGCGAGGGTGCACGCCACCACGCCGGAGCGTTGGGGAAATACGCTGTTCGAGGCGACGGGCGACCGCGCTCACGTCGCGGCCGTCAGCGAACGCGCTCGAGCGCGAGGCGTCCTGCTCTCGGAGCGTTCCTTCGCGACGGAGCCGGAGCTGTACGCGGCCGCAGAGCTACCGTTCGTCCCGCCGGAGCTGCGTAGCGGCATCGTGTCGCTGGAGACCATCGCGGAGGCGGGCGTGAACGAGCTTTTGGACGCCGCCAGCATCCAGGGACTCGTGCACTGCCACACCACGTTCTCCGACGGCAAGCACAGCGTGCTGGAAATGGCGCAGGCGGCGCACGCGCTCGGCATGCGGTACATCACCATCACCGACCATTCGCCGAGCGCCCACTACGCGCGCGGCGCCTCGCTCGACGCGCTCCACCGCCAGTGGGACGAGATTGCAGCGGCCCAGGAGCTCGTCCCGATCCGCATCTTGCGTGGCACCGAGTCGGATATTTTGCGAGACGGCAGCTTGGACTATCCAGACTCGGTGCTGGAGCAGCTGGACGTCGTGATCGCCAGCATTCATGCGCGGCACCGGCTGACGCGAGACGAGATGACCGAGCGGCTGCGGCGGGCGCTGTCTCTACCGTTGTTCAAGATATGGGGGCATGGCCTGGGCCGCATTCTGAACCACCGCGACCCCATCGACTGCGACGTGAGCGTCGTCTTGGACGCGCTCTCGGAAAGCCGCGGCGCGATCGAGCTCAACGCTGACCCGCATCGTCTGGATTTGCCCCCGCGCTGGATCCCGGACGCGACCGCTCGCGGCATTCCGTTCGTGGTGTCGGTGGACGCGCACTCCGTGCACGGCTTCGACGTCTTGCGCTACGGGGTGACGATGGCGCGCCGCGGGGGGCTGCGGCGCGGCCAGGTCCTCAACACGTTGGACGCGGAGGATTTCGTCTCTCGCGTTCGTCCCTTCCCCGAGCTGAAACGGAGCCCGACATGACTCGACCCCTTCGCGGCATAATTTGGGATATCGATGGCACGCTGATCAACAGCAACGACGCCCACGCGCGCTCGTGGGTGGACGCGCTGGCGGAGGCAGGCGTTTCCGTGAGCTTCGCGGACGTGCGGCCCCTCATCGGCATGGGAGGGGACAAGCTGCTCCCGCGGCTCGCGGGCGTCGAGGAAAGCGAGCCGCGCGGAGAGCACATCTCCAAGCGCCGCGCAGAGATTTTCAAGGAGCGCTACTTGCCGGACATCCGGCCATTCCCTCAGACCCGCGAGCTACTGCAGCGCTTGAAGAGCCGAGGCCTCGCCCTCGCCGTCGCCACCTCTGCCAAGGGCGAGGAGCTGGCTGGCTTTCTGGACCTCGCGCACGTCCGAGATCTGATCGAGGAAGCAAGCTCATCGAGCGACGCCGAGCGCTCGAAGCCTGATCCGGACATCGTCAGCGCGGCGCTGGAGAAGCTAGGCTACGAGCCGAGTGAGGTCGTCATGGTCGGCGACACGCCCTACGACGTGGAAGCGGCGTCCGCGGTCGGCATCCGCACCATCGCCCTCCGCAGCGGCGGCCGAAGTGACGCGGATCTCGCGGGAGCCGTCGCTATTTACGATCACCCGGCCCAGCTGCTGGAGCAGCTGGAAGACTCGCCGCTCGCGTCTCGGAGCCATGGCTAGGGCTGCGCGCGTCGCTCTAGGAATGATGCTCTGGTCCGTCGCGGCGCGGGCGCAGGTCAACGTGGAGCCGCTTCGCCAACAGCTCAAGCAGGACGGCTGGGGCGGGCGCGTTCAAGCCTCCGTGTCGGCCTACGCGGGCAACACGGAGGGCGTGATTTTGGGCAGCGCCGGCTTCTTCGGCGCGCGCGGGCAGCGAAACATCGTGTACACCACGCTCCGCGGCGACTACGCGCGCCTCAACCGTGCGGTCAGCGTCGCCAAATGGTTCGCCCACGGCCGCCACAACTACGAGATTTCGGACATGCTGTGGTGGGAGGTTTACGGCCAGATCGAGAGCGACCGCTTTCGGCGCGTCGCGCTCCGAGAGCTGGCCGGGACCGGTCCACGCGTCGCGCTGTTGCAGGCGGATACGGTGGAGCTCTTCTACGGCATCTCGTACATGTACGAGCACGAAGATTTCTCGACGGACGAGCCCAGCGGCGACGGCACCGCCCATCGAGTCAGTAACTACCTCGCCGTGACCCTGAAGGCTCAGGAGCGCATCGTTCTCACCAACGTCACCTACTTTCAGCCGCGCCTGACTCGCTTCCGAGACGTAGACGTATTGAGCGTGAGCAGCGCGGACTTCACGATCACCAAGCGCCTCCACAGTCGGCTGGATGCGACCGTCCGCTACTCGAGCGTGCTCCCCGCGGACATCGAGCGCTTCGACCTAGAATTCAAGAACTCGCTCGAGCTGCTGTTCTGAACCGGGCGATGATTCCACTTTCGGTGTTGCGTGCGGGACGGGCGACGATGTGACATCCCGGCACAAGGCGAGGCGCGCTGCGCCAAGAAGTCTCACTGGGTCGGCGGTGACCCCAGATTCCTTCGCGGTTTCACGCTCATGGGCGTTGGAACGGCGTTTGCTCAGTAGCGGACCATGAGACTCGTCCGCGCTCGTCAGCTCCCCGCGTCCGACCCTTCGGCCCCGCGCCGGCGGTTGATGGTAGTGGAGCGAGGCGCGTCACTCTCTTGTCGGGATGACGCTGCGGAGTTCGACGAAACCACCGCCATCACGCAGCTTTCGGGCGAGCCCGACGCAGAGCTGGCCGAGCGCGCGCTGGCGCGCGTCGCGGTCGCAGAGCGAGGCAGCAAGGTCTTCCACTCCGCGCTCTTGGTGGTGAGCGAGCTGGGGGCGAGCAGCGCGCGTCGCGCCATCGCGATGGGCCTCGCCGGCCATGCCGCCCAGAGCCCCCGCTTGAAAGAGCTGGTGATCATGGCGCCGGCCGACGCGAGCCCGGCCCTGCGCGAAGAGCTGCTCAGCCTGACGGACGAGCTGCTGTTCGGCGCCGAGCGCTCCCTGCCGATTCGCCTTTGCTTCGCCATAAAGCGGGAGGCAGAGCAGCGCAGCGGTACGTTCTGGTGCGTGCCGGAGCGTGACGCGGGCGACTCGGGCACCGACTGACGGGGGGACACCTTGCAAACGCAACCAGCTCTCGACGCCGTGCAAACATCGCCTACGACCAAGAGCGAGGTGCGCATCGACGCGGCGGGGCTGACGCACACCGGCAAGGTGCGCAAGACGAACGAGGACGCCTACCTGGTGGCGACGCTCCAGCGCAGCATGCTGGTCCACGACGCGAGCCCAACCGCGCGCGGCTGGTTCACGGGGCAATCCGCGGGCACCATGCTGGTGGTCGCGGACGGCATGGGCGGTCAGGGTGGCGGCGACGTCGCCAGTCGCGTCGCCGTGACCGCGGTCGTCAATCACCTGCTCAATTGCATGCCCTGGGCGACCGCTCGCGAAGTGGACCTGCCGCCTGCCACGCACACTCCCTCGCTCCCAGGAGTGCGCGACCAACTGAACAACGCGCTCGTGGAAGGTGATTCGACGGTCAAGAGCACGGGGGCCCGCTCCGGCACGCCGCAGATGGGTACTACGCTGACCATGGCGCTCGTCGTGTGGCCCATCGCGTACGTCGCGCACGTGGGGGACACGCGCTGCTACCTCTACCGCGACGGCGAGCTGCGGCGCTTGACGACCGACCACACGCTTGCCCAGCGCCTGCAAGAGGTGTCGCCCGGTACCGTGGACGAGACGTCCCGTCTTCACCACGTTCTTTGGAACTCGCTCGGCGCTTCGCAAGATTTGCCGCAGCCGGAAATTCAGAAGCTCACCCTGCAGTCGGGGGACGTGCTGCTGCTCTGCTCGGACGGGGTAACCAAGCACCTGAAGGATACGGAGCTGGCTCGGCTACTAACGGGCTCCGTGAGCGCCGAGCAGCGCTGCGCGATGCTCATCGAGCGCGCCAATGGAGGCGGCGGTACCGACAACATGACCGCGGTCGTCGCGAGCTTTCAGCAAGACTGAGCCTTCAAGCGACGGCTTTGGGCGGGAGGACCTTCAGCGGCTCTTTCAGCGCGCCCGCGCCGAAGTTGCCTGCCCGCTCCAGCAGGCTCACCGTCACCTCGCAGCCTCGCGCCGCAAAGAGCGCCCCGCTCGTCGTTTTGACGTCCGCGGCGAGCACCATGCCTGGCTCCAGACCGCTGAGCGGTACCTCACGGATGGACTCTGGCTCGGGCCGCTCAGCGCACACGCCGAGCAGCGCGGCGAGGACGTTCGGCTCGTAGTCTTGCGCCCGGGCCCTGAGCGCCGCAGCGATGCCGGTGCCGCTCATGCCCTGCGCCTCCAGGACGTCGAGCTCGGCGGCGCCCTTGAGCAGCTGCGCTCCGTGACGAACCAGCTGCTCTTCCGGATCGACGTCATTGGACGCGGCACGGTGCGCGTCCGCCCGAAAATGATGACCGGCGAGCATGCGCCGCACGATGTCCAATCTCGGAATGTGCCCGAGCAGCTGCTGCGTGACCTCCGGCGCTCGCTCCACCATCGCCCGCTCCGCGCTGCTCAGCGGCGCGCCGTAATACAGCTTCTCCACCGTCTCGGGGGGAAGCGCGATGCTGAACAGTTGCGACAGTAGAGCCGCAATTTCGAGCTGCCAGCAGGGCCGCTCCCCGAGCTTGACGAGGAGCTGGTCGACGAGATGCCTGACGCGATGAGCGCGCCCGAACGCTGCAGGTTGAGTGACGAAGAGCACGTCGGACAGCACTTGCACGCTGCCGCGCACGGTCTTTTCCATCAGCTCCCTCTCGGCTACGAGCACGCGGTGCAGCTCGGCCGCGGCCTCCACCGTGCGCAGCAGCTCGGGCGGCGGGCACGGCTTGACCAGGAACCGGAACACGCGCCCCTCGTTGATGGCGCGCGTGGCGGCGTCGAGCTCGGCGTAGCCGGTGAGCAACACTCGCGTCGTCTCGGGGTGCGCCGCGCTGGCGCGTGCTAGAAACTCGCCGCCGTTCATGCCTGGCATCCGCATGTCGGAGATGACCACGGCCGCGGGCGGCATGCGGTCGAGCAGCTCCAGCCCGGCTTGGGCGCTCGTAGCGAGCTCCACGTCGTAGCGGCGGCGCAGATGAAGAGCGAGACCGCCGACGACGTGCGGCTCGTCGTCGACGCAAACCACTCGGGGACGGCTCACTGCTACCATGGGCGTTGCCAACTCTCGCGTGCTGCCTCCAGCGATCGCCGCGCGGTCGAAGCCCTCAGCAGGCCGAGCGCTTCGATCCCTTTGGACGAGAACGGCCCTTCCCGAAATTGCTTTAGCCGTCTCAACGCGGGAGGGGCGTCGGTGTGAAGTTGCTCAAGTGCTCGGTAATATTAGCGATTTCGGCGGTGAGCTTCGCGGCGTGCGTGAATGGTTCGCTCTTAAGGCGTAGGCGCAGCGAGCGTTGTTCGGCGGAGGGAGACAACGCCTTGGACAAGAAGATTCTGGTCGTCGACGACTCGGCGACCGTTCGGCAGCAAGTGCGCGCCGCTTTGGCCGACACCGGCTTCGAAATCGTCGAGGCCGCGGACGGTATCGAGGGGCTGGACGCCATCGCGGCGCGCCAAGACTTGGCGGCGGTGGTGTGCGACGTCAACATGCCGCGGCTCGGAGGGCTTCAGCTATTGGAGACGCTCAGTGCGCAAGGCAAGGTCCCGGGACTGCCGGTTGTCATGCTCACGACAGAAGGACAGCCCGCGCTCATGCAGCGGGCCAAGGCCGCGGGAGCTCGGGGCTGGCTGGTCAAACCGTTCAAGCCCGCGACTCTCGTCGCGACCCTCCGTAAGCTCACGGCCTGAATTGCCCCATGCGAAAACCGAACAACTCTCCCCTCGATGACTTGGCCTCCGACTGCTGTCAGGAGCTCTTCTCCGCCTACGGGTTGACGCTGGACTGTGCGTCGAGCGCGCTGTTGGCTCCGGGCGACAACTTCCTCTACTGTAGCGTGATGGGCTTCGGAGGGCGCCAGGTGAGGGGTGCGCTGGTGCTCGTCAGCACGGCGGAGCCGCTGGAGCGGACTCACCCGGGAGACGCGGAGTCGCACCAGGACTGGATCCGAGAGCTATCCAACCAGCTCATGGGGCGGGTCAAAAACCGCCTCCTGGCGCTGGGCGCGGAGGTGATGCTCGCGACCCCGGCCGCGATCAGCGGCAAGAACTTGGACCTCACCTGCCGCACTCCCGCCGCTACCCAGGTCTTTCAAGCCGGAAGCGGGCTGGTCTGCGTGTGGGTCGAATGCGAGTACCTGGAAGGCTTCGAGCTCCCGACGACGCCCAGCGGGAACCTGGAAGCGGCGCTCCCCGAAGGCGAAGCGCTCCTGTTCTGAGTGGCCGCGTCACACCTCGAGCGCTTCGATACCGCCGGAGCCGCTGCCCTTGCCGAAGTTCTGCGTCCACTCGGACTTGTCACGCACGGCCGCGGCGATGAGCGTGTTGAACAGCCGGTTGTTCGTGACGTTGCCGGCGTCCACGTACGCGCCCTGCTTCAGGTAGCCGCCGCCGTTGCCGGCGATGATCGTTGGCACGTTCTTGAAGCTGTGTGACGGACCGTCGGCGACGTGGTTCGTCCACATCACGAAAGACTTGTCGAGCAGGCCGCGCGCCTTGAACTGATCGAGCCCGTGGAGCAAGGTTTTCATGCGCAAGACGTCGATTTCGGCGTGAGCTTGCTCGGCGGTGCTGTTGGAGCCGACGTCGCCATCGGACTGCACGCGGTGGCTGAGGTGGTGAAAGGGCCAACCCAGGGTGGCGTTGGAAGGGACACCGTACTTGGTCTGATCCGTGCCGTCACCGTGCTGAATGGTCGCGACGCGGTTGTAGTTGCAAGCGAAGGCCAGGGCGACGAGCTCCAAGTGCAGCTTGGCGACGTCTTCGATCATGCCGTCGGTCTTGAACGCCAGGCCCGTCTTGAGGGCCTCGATTTGGGTCGCGGAGAGTCCGTCTTGGCTGCATGCCGCGGCCATCTCGCCCATCGTGACCTCCGTGTCCCGGATGGCGTCGAAGTGCTGCTCGAGGCGCAGCTTGTCGTCCTGGCTGAGCGCGGGCAGGCCCATCAGGCTCTTGAGCTCGCCGCGCACGAGGTCGTTCACGCTCTTGCGGCTGGCCAAGAGCTCGGCTGGCACGGGCTCGCCCGGCGTGCTCGTGCCGCCGCCAGTGAGGCCGATGAGCTTCGAGTACAGGGTATACGGGTTGTCGTCGGCAGAGCGAACTTGCCCCGCGCCCGCGCCCTTGAAGGAGATGCGCTCGGCGATGTAGCCGTTCATGCGGTTGCCGGCGTAGAGGGTGAGCGGATCCACTCCCGAGTCATTGACGGCCTTGGCGATCACCATGTCCGCGGAGATGCCTTGCGAGTAGGCGGTTTTACCGCCGTCGCCAGCGGGAGCGGCGGTGAGCGCCTGACAGAGGCCCTGCGCGTGCCCGCAGTTGGTGGCGCCGTTCATCGGGAAATTGATGCCGCGAACGAAAAGCAGGTTCTCCGCGTGGGGTGAGAGCACGCTCGTCGCCTTCCCGGTTTGCCCCGCAAGCCCGCTCGCGGTCAGCGCGCCGGTTGCGCTCGGAAAGAACTTGCTGCCCACCACGCCGCAGGCCGCGACGATGAACAAGCTGAACACGGGCGTGCTGTCGGCAGCCCACGCGGAGCGTGCGGGTAAGCCCTCCAAGAAGGGCAGGCCGACCGCGACTGCGCCCGCGCGCAAGAAGGCGCGGCGGTTCACGGTGCGGCGAGGCGGCAAGCCCAGCGCTGCGAAAGAGTTACCCAGCGGTGCGGAATGCTCGTGACTCACTGCGAACCTCCGGCGTGCGCGCGAAACGCGTCGCTTCTTGCTAGCTCCACCATGACTTTCTTCACCGAGCTCCCCGGGCTCTTGCTCACTTCCGACAGCTTGCTGAGCCACGGCATGTCGGCCGCGACCACGTCGCGCTGCAGGCCGAAGCTCGCGAGCTTCTTCGAGTAGCAGAGGTGCGCCTGATCGCTCTCGGCGACGGCTTGCATCAGCTCGGCTGCGTTCTGGAAGTCTTTCTTGCCTTCGCTGAAGGTGTAAGAGCCGCTGCTGTCGATGGTGAGGCGTTCGCCTTCCGTTTCGCGATACTGGCCCATCCCGTCGAAGTGCTCGAACGCGAACCCCACGGGGTTGATGAGCTCGTTATGGCACACTCCGCCGCAGCCCGAGGTCAGCGTGGTGATGCGCTCGCGGTTGGTCTGCCCGGGCTTCAGCTCGGGGACGGGGGGCAGCATCGCCACTGGCGGGCCGAGCGGCGCACACAGCACGTCCAGGTTGATGCTCACACCCCGGTGGATCGAGTCGGCCTCGTCGTTGAGCGCGTTGAGCGTCAAATAAGGGAGCTGAGAGAAGAATCCCGCGCGCGTCGGTCCGAGGTCTTGCTCGACGAAGCCGCTGCCGCTTGGAGGCACGCCGTAAAGCTTGGCCATGCCGGGACCGACGAAGCCTTTGGTGCTGGTCAAGACGTCCCGGAGCCCTTGGCCCTGGCTGAAGATGCGGTCGAAGAACAAATACGAGCTCTCCTGGTACTCCGCGTTGAGCGACTCCGTGTACCCGGGGACGCCGAGCTTGCTGATTTGCGCGTAGCGGTCGAAATGCAAAAGCTCGCGGTGAAACTCGCGCATGACCGCGACCGCCGTAGGCTCTTCCAGCATCTCGCTGGCTCGGCCCGCGATTGCGTCCGGCGTGGTGAGCTCCCCGGCGCGGTCCAAGAGCGCCTCGCTCGGCGTCGTGTCGCGCAACCACAGCGAGAGCTTGGCTGTCACTTCGTACCCGTTGAGCGGAGCGTGGCGCTCACCGAGCTCCGTTCGGTAGAGGAAGTGCGGCGATTGCAGGAGAGCGCGGATGACCAACGCCGCCCCTTTGGCGAAGGGGCTCTTGATGCCCTCCATCGCGCTCCCGGCGTCGAAGAGGGTTTGATAGCTGGTCAGCTCGGCCGCCGTCAGCGGGCGGCGGTAAGCGCGACGCCCGACGCTTTGAATGAAACCGGCCGCGTCCGTCCCTGAGTACACGGCGGTGAGGGCAGCGTTCGACGCGGTGACCTGTTCGGCCAGCTTTTCCGAGGCAGCTTGGTAGTCCGCCCACCCCCGCTGGTTCACGTCCAGCAAGAGCTCGTTGTTCCGAAAGTCAGTCGTGCCGGAGACCGCGCCTTGGAAGGTGACCTCCAAGCCTGAGGGCGCGGCCAGCTTCAAGACGTCCTGGACGCTTCGAGCCCATTGGCTGTTCGTCAGACGGACGAAGCGGAAGAACTTCGGCTCGCCTGGCAGATCGATGCCCCGCGCGACGGTCGAACCGGAGCCGCCGGTCGGGTTGTCCGCGCTACCACCGACGCCCGAGCCCGCACCCGTCCCGGAGCTCGAGCTCCCCCCGAGGTCGATCCCTTCCATCGGACCGTCTCCCACTTTTCCCGTGCAACCGGCTAGACTCGCCAGCGCCGCAAGCAGGCCCGTGGCGAGTAGGCCGCGGTCGGCAATCCAGAACGAGCGACACCCACGCTCCTGCATCGTCCAGATGAATTCCCGACCCTCCGCCAGCTGATCACGCCGCTGACGCAATTCACTGGATTGGAGCGTGACGCGAAGGTTGTAGTCTAGGTGTGGGCCTTTCGTACGCGAATTTTGCGCAGAACTGGCGAGGTATTCCTCGTCTTATCGCTCTAGCTCCTGAGGGTTATCGGCTGGGGCATGGCTCGCGCGCGGCGCCTAGGGAACCTGCATCGAAAGCGACTGCTTGCGGCATGTGCGCTGGTCGCATGCCAGGGGTGTAGCGACGCGCAGATGGAGCCGCCGAGCGGTTCCGGCGGGCAGGCGGGCGCCGGAGGGACGAGCGGAGCCGCCGGGATGCCCCCGGGTGGAAGCGGTGGCGGGGCGAGCGGCGGTCGCAGCGCCGGCATGGCCGGGGGCGGCGCTGCCGTGGGCGGCCAGAGCGCCGGCACGGCCAGCGGAGGCGCCCCGGCCGCGGCTGGCGGCGGGACCGGCGGCAATGGCGCAACGGGCGGCGTCGGCGGCGCGTCGGATGCAGCCGGGAGCAGCACCTCCGGCGGCGGCGGCGTGGGCGCGGGCTTCGCACCCTGTCCTGCGAGCGGCGTGTGCAAGATCTTGCCGCTCGGAGATTCCATTACCGACGGCCTGACCGTGGCCGGCGGCTACCGCATTCACCTGTTCGAGCTGGCGCGCGAAGCGGGCAAGAACATCACGTTCGTGGGCGGTTCGATGAACGGGCCGCAGATGGTCGCCGGCACGCCGTTCCCGCGCGCTCACGAGGGACACAGCGGCTGGACCATCTCGCAGGTCGACGGCATCGTCCCGACCCCCGCCTTGGGCGTCAATCCGCACATCGTGCTCCTGCACATCGGGACCAACGACATGTACCAGGGCGCGAGCGGCGCCGAGGAGCGCCTGGGTGCGCTCATCGACCAGATTGTGCAAACCTTGCCCGACGCGCTCCTCGTGGTCGCCAACATCATCCCGTTCCCCGGCTCCGCGAGCCAAGTCAGCACCTACAATGCGGGCGTGCCGGGGGTGGTGGACGCGCGCGCCGAGCAAGGCAAGCACGTCCTGTTCGTCGACCAGTTCAAGGGCTTCCCCACCAGTGAGCTGGCAGACGGCGTCCACCCGAACGACGCGGGATACGCGCGTATGGCGGAGAGCTGGTATGCGAGCATCTCCAAGTACCTGCATTGATGGCGCCCCTGCTCCCGGGGCGCGCCGTCCCTCTCGAGCGCTCGGAGGAGGCGCGGCGCGTAGCCGTGCGCCCTACCTGCGCCCCCGTGCAGGCCAGGGTGAGACTCGGAACCACGGGCGACGTCGAAGGCTTCCCCGTCTTCTGCGACGCGCCCTCGAAGCTCCCGCGCGCGCTCGCCCTCCTACTGCACGTTTCCAGACGCAAGGTGAGGAAATCCTCACCTGCACCAAGCGGGCACACTTACGCTGATTGGTCTGGCCCCAGCTCTTGAGCTGAGTCCTAAATACGCTGTCCGGCCAAGCCTTCATGAACGCCCAAATCCTGATCGACGCGGTTGTTCGTCAAACCATGGTGCTGATCGCTCAGCTCTCCACCGCGGATGGTACCCGCTCCCCCCTGTCCCACGTCGCCGACGAAGTGTTCATGGGATTGGTGCGCGAGCTGGAGTCGCAGGGCGTCGGCAAGAAGGTGATCGCGGACATGTTCGGCATCGCGCTTCGCTCGTACCAGCAGAAGGTGCAGCGCCTCAGCGAGTCCGCGACGCGGCGCGGGGTGACGTTGTGGAGCGCGGTGCACTCGTTCTTGGAAGAGCGCGCGAGCGCGACACGCGCCGAGGTCCTCGAGCATTTCGACCACGACGAAGAGCTGAAGGTGCGCAGCATCTTGAGCGATTTGGTGGAGAGCGGGCTCGTGTGCCGCAGCGGGCGCGGACAAGAAACCAGCTATCGTTTGGCCACCGCCGAAGAGCTCGAGCAGCTCGGTACGGCTGCGAGCACGGACGCGGAGGCGACGAACGCGGCCCTCGTTTGGGTGCACGTCTACCGGGCTAGCCCCATGCCGAAGGCTCGCTTGGCGGAGATCTTGCCGCTGCCCGAGGCCGCGCTGGAGGCCGCGCTGCAACGCCTCGCGCGTGAAGAGCGCATTCGCATCGAGGAACGACCGGACGGCACGTATTGCACTACGGAGCAGTGCTTGATTCCGGTCGGCGAGGCGGCGGGCTGGGAAGCGGCCGTGATCGATCACCACCGCGCGGTGCTGAGCGCGCTTGCCGCGAAGCTCGTCAGTGGTAAGCACGTCGCGGCCGCCGCAGATGAGGTCGGCGGCACGACGTGGTCGTTCGATCTGTGGCCGGGGCACCCCCGCGAGAAGGAGGTGCGGCGTCTGCTGGCGGCGCTGCGCGAGCAGGTCGTCCCACTCTGGAACGAGGTCGCGGAGTACAATCGCGAAAACCGGCCCGCACAAACTTACAGAGTCACGGTCTACTGCGGTCAGTATTTGGTCACCGAAGGGGATGAGCCATGAAGGTGTTGCGTTCAGCGCTTGCGAGCGGCTTGTTGGTCACGCTGGGGCTAGTCGCCGTTACGGCCTGCAACCCGGACTCGAACCCCGGGCCTCAAGGTGACAGCCACACCAACTGGCTTAAAACGTGCGGTAGCGACGCAGACTGCGGCGACCTCAGCTGCGTCTGCGGCATATGCTCTCGTTCCTGCGCGAGCGCGTCGGACTGCAGCGGCGTGCCCGGCTCTACCTGCTTCACCTCGGACGGAGCGACCGCCGTCGCCGCCTGCGCGGGAGCCGCGCCGCCGGGAGGGGGCATGTGTTTACCAAGCTGTGGGCCGTCCGAGTGCGGTCCGGGTTTCACGTGCACCGCGGGCGCTTGCGTGCCCCAGGCGGCGCCCACCGTGGAGGTCGCGGTGAGCCCGGAAACGCAATTGCAGACGCTCGTCGGCTTCGGCGCGACCGTCGGCTACGCGGAAGACGAGCTGGCGTCGCTCACGGATCGCGCGGACCTGGACGCCGCGATGTTCGACGGCCTGGGGCTGGACGTCTTGCGCATCCGCAACCGCTACGGGGAGGTGAGCGACGCTCAGCTCGCGCAAGCGCAGTCGCTCGTGGCCGCGGCAACCAGCCGCTTGGGGCGAAAACCGCTCGTGCTCCTGAGCTCTTGGAGCCCGCCGGCCAGTCTGAAGCAGAATGGCGCCACCTTTTGCGGCAACGGGCCTTCGAACTGCACGCTGTCGCTACTGCCCGGCGGAGCCTTCGACTACGCGGGCTTCGCCGAACACTGGCGCAGCACCCTCGCGGCCTACGCGAAGGTCGATTTGGTGCCGGACTATATCGGCATTCAAAACAATCCGGACTGGGCGCCCGTGGCCGGCGCCGCGGCGGAAGCGTGCAAATTCCTACCGTCGGAGGGCACCGAGAACGTGAGCGTCGGTGGGGTGACCACTCCCGTCCGGTACCCCGGCTACGCGGAGGCGCTGGACGCCGTGCTCGCAGGGCTCGCCGGCTTGCCGACGGTGCCAAAACTGCTCGCTCCAGATCTCGTGGGTGTGCACGGTGCCGAGCGCTACTTCGAGGCTCTGGACACCTCGCGGGTCGACGCCATCGCGCATCACATGTACGGCTCCGACGCGACGAATCTGGACGTCGCGCGCCTCACCGCGCTGGGTAAGCTGCAAGCCAGCATGGCCCTGCCCATCTTTCAAACGGAGATGCAGGCGGACGGCTTCGACACTGCGCTCCTCATCCACCACTCGCTGGTGAGCGAAGGCGCCGCGATGTACCTGCAGACGGCTCTGGTCGGACCGCGCTCGGGCCCCGCCACCAATCCCACCGCGCTCATCGGCTTGGAAAACGGCGAGTTCGTCCTCCAAGAGCCTTACTTCGCCATGCGCCACTATGCCAAAGACACGGAGCCAGGTTACACACGAGTGGGAGCGAGCTCGAACGATCCGAGCGTGCTCGTGTCCGCCTGGCGCTCGCCCGACAGCGACGCCCTCACCGTCATACTCATCAACTCCGGGTTCGTGACGCAGTCGGTCGGGCTGGACGTGGGTGAACGTCGCTCTTTCTCGCTCAGCCGCACTGTCTTCGGCGGCCAAGAGCGCATGGCGGATCTGGGCACGCTGCCGAGTGGCGGCACGATTTCGCTGCCTCCTCGTTCGATGGCTACCGCGCGCTTCGAGTGATTTGAAGGCGGCGCCGCGCATCGCCGCCTACTCACGACTCCCCCGTAGGTGCGGGGCGCACTTGCAGAATTCGATGCCTCAGCACGAGACGGCTAAAGCCTTCTTCGGGGAACGCCGTAGTATATCTTCGAGGTGACGCGTCAGGTCGCGCGCCAAGGAGAGTAAATGTCGCGTTCACTGCGTTCGTGGTCATTGTCGTTGGGCCTGGGCTTATTGCTGGCTGGTTGCAGCTCGGATGGTGACAACGGTGGCGATGGACCGGTGGACGGCAACCCGCAAAAGGTGACCGTCGAGGTATTCTCGTGGTGGACCGCGCCGGGTGAGGCGGAGGCGTTGCAGTCCCTCATCGACCTCCACAAGGACCGCTATCCCAACGCCCGTATCTTCAACGCGGCTACCGATCCCGCGCTCATCAGCGGTGGCACGGAGGCGAAGGAGGTGCTCCGCCAGCGCCTCGAAAAAGGTGAGCCGCCGGATTCGTTTCAGACCAACGCCTTCGAGCTGAAGACGGGCTTTTTGGCGGACACTCCGAACCTCCTCGCGCCGCTCGACGACTTGTTCGCCGAAGGCGAGCTAGAGGAAGACGTCGTGCCGGAGTTGCTCGCTGACGTCACGGTAGACGGCCACCTCATGGCCGTGCCGGTCAACGTTCACCGAGAGAACAGCCTCTTTTACAACGTGTCCGTGCTCAAGCGTCACGGGGTCACGGCGCCGAAGACCATGCCGGAGTTCCTCGCCGCCTGTAAGAAGTTGAAGGAGGCGGGGGTGACGCCGCTCGCCATCTCCACCTCGCAAGGGTGGATCATCAACAAGGTGTTCGTCGCGCTAGCGCTCGGCGCGCTCGGCCCGGAAAAATTCGTCAAGTACTTCATCGAGAAGGCGCCGGTCGAGGGCGACGATCTGGCGCCGGTCGTCGCGCTGCTCGACGAGGTGCTCACCGACTACATCGACGTCGACACGGCGGCGGGTGACGGCTTTGGCTGGACGCAAGCGGCCGACGCCTTGCACCAGGGGGAAGCGGCGATGTTCATCCACGGCGACTGGGCCAAGGGCTACCTCACGCAGCTGGGTTGGACACCGAACGTGGACTTCGGCGTCGCGGCCACGCCCGACTCGGAAGGCGTATTCCTTTACGGGACAGACGTCTTCGCGCTGCCGCAGGGCGCGAAGCACCCTGAAGACGCGCTCAATTGGCTGCGTACGATCGCGTCGTCCGACGGTCAGATTGCTTTCAACGAAGCCAAGGGCTCGGTTCCCGTACGCCTGAGCCTCGAGGGCAACGGTTTGGACGCGATGGCGAACCAAACCTACCGCGAGCTGAAGGACGCGTCGCAGCGGCTGCGCGTCGTCAGCCTGCCCCCGGAATGGGACAACGGCTTCGTTCAGCTCTCGCAGGATCACGATCAGGCGGCGCTGGTGAAGAGGCTGACCGACGTTCCGATCCGCTGACCGCGCCTTGCCCTGGAGTGGCATTGTGGTAACCGTTCCACATTGCGACCCGCTCCGAGCTCCGACGTCACGCTCGCCATCAGTGAAAGTCTGAATGAGGCGTTGGAGCTCGCGGCCGCCGGCGACAGCTCCGAGGCCGAGCAGTTGCTCGCGATCCAGGTGACCCGCCTGCTGCGTCACGCCGGGCGAGGCGGGCACGTGCCCGAGGAACTGCGCGAGCGTGTGTGTGTGCTTGCGTTGGAGTTGGCGACGCGAACGGCGAGCGTGCCGTGGCTCGATTGGGTCATTGAGCTTCACCTCATCACGGACGCGCCCTTGAGCCCGAGCCTGCTGGCGGCGCTCGAATCCGCGAAGGCCCTGCTCAGTCGGGCAGACGGCGAGCTGCTCACCCAGTACCTGGAAACGATGCAGCAGCGGCACCGCTCGCTCAGCGACGCGGATCTGGAGCTCGTCAGTCATTTGCGCGAGCTGCGTGGTCCCCGCTAGCAGCTAGTTACCAGCGCTAGATTGCACGCAGCGTAGCAATTTGCGCCCTGTACGCGCCGCGAGTTTGGTACCACACCAGGCCATGCCCTTTCGCCCCGCTGCTTTCGCCTATTCCGCGTGTTTGGTCGCTCTGGCGTGTGCTGCGCTCTCGGCGTGCGCGCCGCACGGCGGCAAGACCATCTACACCGCCAACGGACCCGTTCGCGGCGTGACCGTGACCGGCAACGGCAAAGCCAACGGCAAGCCGGACGTCGCCCGCACCACCATCGGTGTGGAGACACGCGCCAACACCGCCGAGGAAGCAGTGTCGGACGTGAACGCGCGCATGGCGCGAGTCGTCACGGCGCTCAAGCAGGCCGGCGTCGCCGAAGCGGATCTGCGCACGGCGACCGTTTCACTCAACTTCGAGCGCAACCCGGAGCCGCCGCGCCCGCTCGAGCCGACGCCGGCAACGGCTGCCACCAAGGCGGGGCCCGCCGCGCCTCCTCCGGCGCCGCTACCTCCTACTGGGTTCTATGTCGCGACCAACAACGTGGAGGTGACGGTGCGTGACCTCAATCGCGCTGGCCAAGTGCTCAGCGCCGCCACCTCGGCGGGCGCCAACCAAATGTACGGCATCCGTTTCGAGCTCGAGGATCCGAGCGCGCTGCTCGCGACCGCGCGGCAGAAAGCGGTGGCGGACGCGAAGGCGCGCGCAGAGAGGCTCGCGCAGCTGGCGGGAGTCAAGCTGGGAGCGCCCGTCTCAATCACGGAGCTCGAGGGCGGGTCGCCGGGGCCAATGCCGGCGTTCGCGATGATGCGAAGCGAAGCGGCGAACGCAGCGCCTGTCGAGAGAGGCGAGCTGACGGTGACGACGTCCGTCCAGATCGTTTACGCCTTGGACCACTGAGGTCCGCTCAGAGCGAAGCGATTCGCCACACGCGGTGCAAGCTCGCCGCGCGGCGCGGGGTGGTCATACCTATTTGTTCGCGCAAAGTAGGGGGAAGCGGCCGCGCGGCGTCTCTGCAGTATTGGCCGACAATTTGCAAAACGAGTCCTGCCAGGTCATGAGCGCGAGCACTCAGTCTACGGTGGGGGAGCGGCCACGAGTCTTGGTGGTAGATGACGACGTCGTTCTCCGTCGCGTGCTGCGGAGTGCCCTCGCTCAGGCTGGTTGTGACGTCGCGCAGGTCGGAACCGGCCGGGACGCGCTCAGTCTGGCCTCGGCCTACGAGCTCGACCTCATCGTCACGGACCTGGAGATGCCCGGAATGAGCGGGCTCGAGCTGCTGCGCGCCTTGCGCCAGCAGGGCTGCGACTGCCCCGTCATCGTGATGTCCGGGTCGAGCGACGCGCGGCCGGAGCTGATCACGGCCGCTGGCGCAGCCGCGTTCTTGGCCAAGCCGTTCGGCTTGGAGGAGCTGCAGCAAGCGGCACGAACCGCGGTCCGCAGCCCGCATACGGTCGCCCCGCCGAGCTCCGCGGTTCAGCTGCGACGCGTCGTGAACGTCGCCTGAGCAGGTCACGCCGTAGCGAGCGGTGAGGTGTCGGACACGCACGCCATCCGGGCGCGCTGACGGACGCCGGCAGAGCCAGCGCTCGCTGCCCGGCGTGCCGCCAGGTGCTCGGAAGGCGTCCACAATTGCTCAAGCTTGCGGGAAAAGCTCCGTTCGTTCTGAGCAAGAATGTACGAGCTGTTCAACCCTGCCGGCCTCCGTATGTTGGAGGACGCCGAGGCCGCGGTCGCCTTCGGCTACGTGGCGCCCCGCGTATTTTACGCGCGCTTCGTGGGCCGCCTTTCGGCGACCTTGGGTGACAGTTACCTTTCGGCGCTGCGCGTGGTGCTCGCAGACGTGACCACGCTCGCCTACTTCGCCGACGCTAGCGCGCTCCGCGGCTACGACCACCTCGCGCGCAATCGCTTCGAGGGGCTGGTCCGAGCCGAACGCGAGAAATTCGCGTCAATCGTGCTTTTGACCCAGCCGAGCGGCGCTAGCCCCGCGTCGCGCGCTTTCGCGGACGTGTGGGGAGAAATCAAGCTCCTCAGCGAGCCCCTGGAGTTCGAGCGCGCGCTGTGCAACGTGGCGCCGTTCCCGGATCGGACGTCCAAAGACTGGGCGCACGTGTGGCAGGAACACTTACCGCGCTGAGCTCGGCGGTGCGTGCGCGTGCGTGGCGGGGAACGACGCACACACGCGTGCGCTTAAGTCCTACACGTCGAAGGCCGTACTCGAGGGCTGGAGATGTCGTGATTTTCGGGAACAGTCACTCTGCGAAACTTGCGTACCCGCGCATGAGATTGCGATCTGAGTGTGGGCCCGACACGTGGAATCGCGCCGCGACAAAGCGATCGGCGACCGCGCGACGTGCGGCACGAGAAGTGAAGGAGGCACGACGTGCCCTTCTTTAGCTCTGCGCCGTCTCGGCCGTCCCCGGTGAGTGTGGGACAGCGTCATACAAGTGACGAGACGAACGCGTTGTGTAACGCTCAGCAGTTGGCTCAAATGGTCCGCGCCCAATTCTCGCGCTCGCTGGCGTTCGCTTGCTTGTTCGTTGCTGCGCTCAGCGTCGGTTGCAGCAAGAAGTCGTCTCATTCTGGGCTGATGGGTGGAGACGGCGGCGCCGATAACAATGGCGTCGGCAACACCGGCAACACCCCCAGCATGCCGGACTGTAGGACTCCTCAAGAAGGCTGCTCGTGCGGCACTGAAGGCGAAGTCGTCGACTGCGGCCACGTCTCCCGGCACTCGGGCGACTACACGGCGTGCTCGATGGGCACGCGCCAGTGCGTGGACGGAAAGTGGGGCGCTTGCGAAGGCGACAAGATCTACATGCTCCCGGACTCCGTGCCCGGTGTGCAGACCGAAGGCCTTGGAACGTCCAAAGCGTGCATCGACAACCCCTGCGATCCGTACTGCCAGGTCGTGGTGGACGACAGCAAGAACCTGGACGTGAGCAACAACCCCGCGCTCACCGCGGGTATGGACGGGCTGACGCTCACGACCGTGCCGCCGGATCCCTCCGCGAACACGTGCACCAGCATCAAGCTCTCGCCCGCGACGAGCTCGCTCGTGGTCACGGCCATCAACCCGACCTCGGGTTTGTTGGGTGAGTACTTCAATCAGATCAGCACCTCCATCACCTCCATCCCCTCGACGTGGACCGTCACGGGGACGCGCGTGGACCCTAACATCAACTTCGCTTTCGGCGCGGTCTCGCCCGGCGTGAGCGGCATCGGCAACGACAAATTCACGATCCGCTGGACCGGCACCGTGAACCCGCCTGCCACCGAGGCCTACGTCTTCTACCCTCGGACGGACGACGGCGTTCGGCTGTGGATCAACGGCACGCTGGTCGTGAACGCGTGGGTAGATCAGGGACCGACCGAGTACCCCACGGCGCCCATCAATCTCACGAAGGGCGTGCCGGCCAACATCCGCATGGAGTACTACGAGCGGGGCGGCGGCGCGTCCGCCGAGCTTCGTTGGAGCTCCCCGAGCGTGCCCAAGGCGATCATTTCGGACGCGTACTTGTCGCCTCCAAGCAGCACCTTGCCGCCTTTCGCCACGACTCCGGCCAACGTGCCGCTGACCGTGAACCTCATACCGGCGGGCTGCTACGACGGCACGTTCAACGCGGCGTGGGGGCTGGACGCGTTGGACCGCGCCACTGTGTCCACCGACGGCGTGGTGTCGCTGGTCAGCCCCCTAGCCGGGCCGATGAAGGTCACGGCGTACATCCAGGAGTTCAAGGACACCGCCACGGTGAACGTGACCGTGAACGCGACGGAGGTCCTCGAGGCCCCGACCGGGGCTGCCTCGACCTTCAACGCCAACACGACCAACGGCGCGGATACGGCCAAGATTTTGTATCCCTACGACGCGACGGTGTTCCCGCTCGCGATGAAACCTCCCGTGCTGCAGTGGGACACGGGCACGACGGGCGCGGCGTCCGCGGTGAAGGTCCAGCTGCGGTACCCCGCCACCGGCACCGCGATCTTCAGTTGGTCCAAAATCATCCCGGAGCCGAGCAACCTTCGCTACACCTTCACTCGCGACCAGTGGGGCTACTTCGAGCGCACGGCGAAGGGCGGCACGGGCCGCATCTCGATTCAGCGCATCGTCGGTGGGCAGCTCAAAGAGGCGGTCACCAAGAACGTCATTTTCTCGAGCAGCCCACTGCGCGGCAAGATCTTCTACACGCAGTATGGCGGCGGTTCTAAGATCATGAGGCTCGACCCGGCCGGGGACAACGCGGCCGTCAACGCCTTCGCGACCGACAACGGCTGCCCGGTGTGCCACTCGATGTCCGCCAACGGGACCAAGTTCGCCACCGCGGACTCTTCTTGGAGCACGAACTCCGGCATCTCCAACGTTGACGCGGCCGGCAACCTCACGGTGCTGTCGGACTTCCCGAACCCGAACACGCCTTACGCCAACGGCGGCAGTGACTGGCGTGGCTTCGCCTGGGCTCCGCTGACTCCGGACGGTCAGTTCATCTTTGCCACGAACAACATTTACGGCAACACCCGGCAAGCGGTGGTCGGTATCGACAGCAATCGCAACGTCTCCCTGCCTCAGAGCGTGCTGTCGGGCGGCGAAGGCTACGGCTTGTTGGCGGACTACTACTCCACCAACAACTGGACCGGTAACTCGTGGCGCCGCATCGATCCGCGTCCGGAGTTCGAGTGGACGGGCTCGCCCGGCGGTCCCGTGCCGGCCGACGGCTACACCGTTGCTTGGAGCGGCTTCGTCGAAGGCCTGTTCACGGAGAGCGTGCCCTTCGAGGTCGAAACGAACATCGGCGTGCGGCTCACGGTGGGCGGCAACGTCATCATCAACCAGCTGGGCAACAGCAACACCAACAAGTTCACCGCCAACGCGAGCCTGACCCGCGGGCAGCAGACCGCCATCAGGCTCGAAGCCCAGGACAAGAACGGGCAGAGCATCGTCAAGCTCCGCTGGGGCAGCGCGACGACGAGCGCGACTGCGCTCACTCCGTACGGCTTGATTCCGCAGTCGCAGTTGTTTCCCGCGGGCGGGCCCTACGGCGCCCAGGTCCTGTACAAGGACTCGGCCAACCACCAGATCACGCGCCTAGAGTCCGACCTCTCTTACGACTGGGGCGGTCTGCAGCCCGTGAAGGGCAGCAGCGACGCCAACCTCAACATCAACCAGTCCAACTTCACGACGACGTGGGACGCCGTGGTCGAAGCGCCGGCCACGACCTCCCTCACGTTCTGCATCAGTGCGGACGACAATTACGTCGTGAAGGTGACGAACCCACTCAACTTCACGACCACCGTCCTCAGCTCGAACACGTCGACGAGCAATGCCTGTTCGACGACTCCGCTCTCCGTGACCGCCGGCGATAAGCTGAAGGTGCACGTCGATCACGTCCAAACCACCGGCAATGCCCGGATGCAGCTGAGCTGGAAGATGTCGTCGTTCATCACGACGCAGGAGCCGATCCCTTCGGCGCGCATCTTCCCGCCGTCGACCTGGACCACGCCCGCCACCGGCCTGACCGTCACTTACTACGACACGATGGGCTTCGGCTCCGGGTCGATGAACAACTCGACGACTCCGCAGGCGTATCAAACCTTCGTGCCGAACGTGGATTTCGACTTCGGCAGCGATCGCTTCAGCTACGGTCGCGCGCTGACGAACAGCGACACGCTGTCCGGCCGTTTCACGGGCCGCATGCAGCCGGCGTGCACGGGCGTGCACGAGTTCGAAGTCTACGCCGACGACACCGCCAACGTTTGGATCGGCGGGGAGCGCCTGCTGCAGCAAACCAGCTCTGGCACGAAATACGCGGCTCGCTGGCTCGACAGCGCGCTCCTTTATGACTTCAAAGTCGACTGGACCGAGAACGGCGGCGGCTCCGGTATTCGCGTGCGCTGGAAGCCGGCTTGCAATGGCGCGACGTCGTACATCGCGATTCCGCAGGCCAATTTTCGCCCGACCGGAGACACCACGCTCAACGGCTACATTCGTGCTGGCGGCGACAACGGCAACGGCTACCCCTACGTGGCGTGGCAGACGCCGAACGCGGTCGGCAGCCCGCCGGTGGACGTAACGGCGCAGAGCCCGGGCAACTGGGGCCTCGGCCAGTCGGTGATGATGGTGCCGACGTTCGCGCCGAACGGCAGCAAGCTCGTGTTCGTGGACGGCGACTCGGCCACCAACTCGGGTTGGCGCAAGGGGCTCAGCACGTTCGACTTCGACCAGTCGAGCAAGCTTTTCAAGAACCGTCGCCAGGTCGTGAACAACTTCCCGTACGGCGACGTCATCAAGTGGCCCACCTACGAGAGTGACTCGAAGAGCGTCATCTATCAGACGACGACGCCGGGGGACTACTGCTGCCGCAACAGCTTCACGGTTTACGGCTACATGGGCCCCACGAACTACTTCGAAGATCCAGGCAAGCTCTTGTCGGTGGATACGACCGCGGCCGCCCCGGTGCCCGTCCCGCTGGATCGGCTGAACAACGGCGAACGCGCCGTGGACCGCAACAAGGCTTATCAGGCCACGATGCTACCGACGGCCGCCGGCGGTTACCGGTGGGCGGTGTTCACCAGCACCCGTCCGTACGGCAACACCATCAACTTGCCTGCCGTGCAGCAGGACTACTCCAACGTCAACAGCTACACGGCTATGACCAACACGTCGCAAATCCAGAGCATGCTCTGGGTGAGCGCGATCGACGACGCGGTGAGCAGCACGACCGACCGCAGCCACCCTGCCTTTTTCCTTCCCAATCAGGCCTTCAGCGAGTCTGGCGGCTCGTACTTGAACGAGCGCGCGTACTGGGTAACCGAATCCTGCCGTCCGGCGGGGTCGACGTCGGCGTCGTCGTGCGACGTGGACGAAGACTGCTGCGGCGGCACCGGGTCGCCCAAGACCGGCGTCTGCCGCATCGATACGCCGATCAGCTCGCCGCCGACGCGTCACTGCGCCAGCGTGCCGCCGCCCAATGCTTGCATCGCAGCCGCCGGCGCCTGCACGCAGAGCACCGACTGCTGCTTCAACTACCCGTGCGTCTCGAACGTGTGCACGAAGCCGCCGCCTCTCCCTTCGTACAAGCCCACGAATTTCACGCGCGTCTACACCGCGGAGTGCGGCAAAGGCACCAAGCCGGTGTGGCGCTTCTTCGACTGGAAGGCAGAGACGCCGCCGACCGACTCCTACATCGAAATCTACGCCGAGACCTCCGACGACCCGGGCACGTTCAAGGTCGTTCCGGACGCGCCCACGGCCGTGAGCCTCGCCGGCGTCGTGAAGGTCGCTACTGTCACCGGCGCGACGGTGACGGGGTGGGTGGGGCAAGACATCGGCGCGCTGCTCACGGCCGCCAAGCTCCCCCAGCGTAAGTACCTCAAAATCACACTTCGCCTCGCGCCGAACCTCAAGAAGACCGCGACCCCCAAGCTGACGGATTGGCGCCAGGCCTACAGCTGCCCGCCCTCGGAATGAGCATGCGCCACGTCTACTTCCATTGGCTCTGCGCTGCGGCTCTCGTCGCGGCTTCCGCCTGCAACGGTGACGACGAACGGCCGCCCGCGTCCTTCGAGGGGGCGTCGGGTAGCTCCACCACGGGCGGTAAGAGCAGTCGTGCCGGGAGCGGCTCCCAGTCGGAGGCAGGCGCTGATGCCGGCCTCGGGACAGCTGGAGCTGGCGCGGGAGCGGGAGTGGGGCAGGGCGGCGCCGGCGGAGGCGAAGACATCGTTTACGAAACGGCGGGGGCACCGACTTTCACTCCCGGGCTCTGCGACCCCGCAATGATGCCGGGGAAACCCGCTGCCCAGGAGCTCGATCCGGTGCTGACCGGCGCGACGCTCCTCGCCATGACTCCGGACGAGCTCAGCGCGGTGCTCGTCACGGGCGAGGCTCCGGCGCTCGAGCTGCACGTTGCGGACCGAGCTTCGCCCGAGGAACCGTTCGAGCCCCAGGAAGTGTCGCTTCCTGAGGGCTACGAAGCCGCTACGGGGGCGTCCCTGTCGAGCGATGGTCTCACGTTGGTGCTGGTGCTCTCCGACCACTCGGGATTCGGAGCGGTGACTCGGGCCGCGCGTGGAGACTCCTTCTCGACCGAAGCGGACGTCACCGCCTTCTCGCGCATCAACGCGCAGAAGCCCATGAGCGGCCGAGAGCTAGGTTGGCCTGTGCTTTCGAACGACGGCAACACGCTGTACTTCCTGAGCTACCTCGGCCAGAGCCTCGTGGTGCAGAGCACGCGCGGCACGGACGGCCGCTTCGACATCGGGAGCGAGATCGACATGTACACGCTGGGCGGAGCCGTGGGCGCGTACAAGCGCATCAACGCCGTGTCCGCAGACCAGCGCGCCATCTTCTACTTCGACGAAGCGACCAACCACGCCATGGCGCTCTTCCGTTCTCGTCCCGGCGCACCCTTCTACGAGCCGACGGATTTCGGAGCCCGTCAGGGCGTGTCTCCCAACGCGGACTGCTCGCGTCTTTACTCGTCGGTGGACGGCGAGCTCTTCGCTCAAGACCTGAAGTAAGCGCGCAGTCATCGCGCAGCGAGAAGCGCGGTAGTGCCGACAGAGCCCGGCCGGGGGGGAAAGCCTAAGGCCCTGTCGGCATGGGACGTTTGCCAGAGATGACCGTAAAAAGATAGCAAAAATGAGTGCTTACTCACGCTAGGGTCAGTCGCGCGTTGCGGCACTGCTTCCAACTGTGACGGGTTGCTCCGTCCTCCCAGCGGCCGAGCTTCGTCACCCGCGGGAGTTATGTAGTCAAAGGTGAGTGGACGAACACCCCTGAACTGACCCGAGGAGTGGCCGTCCGGAAGTGACGCGGCAGGTTAGGCTCTGCGGCTCGACTCGCGTTTGGCTGGGTTGCTAGCGATGGATAAGCTGAACTGGACCTTCTCGGGCGTCGAGGCCGCGGACGGCGTAGGCGGCGTGAGGACGCTCACGGTGTCGGATCTCGGGGTGGTCTTTCAGCCGATCGTGGAGCTCAGCACCGGCCAGGTGTTCGCGCAGGAGGCATTGGTGCGTTGTCGGCGCCCCGAGTACGCGTCTCCGCCCGTGCTGTTCGATTGCGCCGTCGCTGAGAACGCGTGCGGGCGACTGGGCCGCCTCATCCGTGAGGTCGCGTTCGGAACCTCGGGCGACATCCCGCTCTTCGTGAACCTGCATCCGGAAGAGCTCAACTCGCGTTGGCTCGTTCGGCCCGACGACCCGCTGTGTTTCCACGCGCGTCCGGTCTTCCTGGAGATCACCGAGTCCGCTGCGTTCACCCACTTCGACCTGTGCAAGAGCGTGCTCAACGAGCTGTGTCGTCGCACGGGTGCCCTCCTCGTCGTCGACGACTTCGGTGCCGGCCATTCGAATCTCCAGCGCGTCGTCGACCTGATGCCGGCGATCGTGAAATTGGATCTGGCACTCACGCGCGACATTCACCGTCGCCCGCGGAGTCGCGCGGTCGTGCGGCACATGGTCAACCTGTGCACCGAGCTCGGAGCTCGCGTCGTAGCCGAAGGGATCGAGGCCGTGGAGGAGCTCGCGTGCGTGCGCGACCTCGGCGTGCACTACGCGCAGGGCTACTTGCTCGCGCGCCCCGCGACCCCGCCCCCGAACATCGCCTGGCCATTCGGAACCAGCGCGCCCGCGATCGCCCGCGGTCTGCCCCCCGTCGTCGAGAGTCGTCCCAAGCCGCCACCACTGCCAAAGCGCCCGCGCCCACGACCGAGCCGCCGCGCCCCTCCTCCTACATCTGATGTCGCTGGAGCCGAAGAGCAGTTCAAGCTCCCGCACGATCGCAAAACCAAACCTCCCTCCGCCTAAACTCGCGCGGACCACAGCGCGCATGTAGGACAAGTGCCGCACCCCACGCCGCCACGCGAGCCGAGCACCCCGAGACAAAAAAGCGCAGCGAGCGCAGCGCCAAAAGACGCCTAGCGCACAAGACGGCGAGCCGCAGCACCCCGAGGGAAAAAGCGCAGCGAGCGTAGCGAGCGGAACGGCAAGCGACAGTCCAGCACCCCGAGACAAAAAAGCGCAGCGAGCGTAGCGAGCGGAGCGCCACGCGACCGAGACCCCGCATGATCGTGTCAACGTGCAAGCTCGTCGGGTCCTCGTGCTAAGTTGTTGGTTTGACTTTGGCGGTCCGCGGCGATCGCTGGGCTGTGCACTGAATGGCTTCCGAACCGGCACTCGTAGTAACTCGTGAGCACCAAGCTGGTGACGTGATCGCGCACCGTTACGTGCTTTCGCGCAAGCTCGGCGAGGGAGGAATGGGCGTCGTCTGGGTCGCGCACTCGACTGCGCTCGACGTCGAGGTCGCGCTCAAGATGCTGCGGCCCGAGCTCGCCGGGACTCCGGCCGTGGAACGCATGGCCCGCGAGGCGCGCGCGGCGGCGCAGCTGGGTCATGCGGCCATGGTGCGAGTGCTGGACTTCGGCACCAGCGAACAAGGCGAGCCATTCCTTGCCATGGAGCTGCTGCAAGGCGAGGAGCTCAATAAACGGGTCGAACGCGAGCAGCGCTTGCCAGCGCCTTCGGCGGTCGCGCTGCTCTTGCCCATCATCGACGGGCTCGGTATGGCGCACGACAAGGGCATCGTGCACCGCGACGTGAAGCCCGAGAACATCTTCATCGCGGTCGACAGTCAGAACCGCGTGCAGCCCAAGGTACTGGACTTCGGCATCGCCAAGCTCGGGCGAGAACAACCGGTGTCGCGCCTCACCCAGGTCGGCACGGTCATGGGCAGCCCGTATTACCTCTCGCCGGAGCAAGCCGAGGGTCTGGACGACATCGACTTTCGTTGCGACATCTGGTCGATCGGCGTCGTGCTTTACGAGGCGGTGACCGGGCAGCCGCCTTTCGCCGCCAACAACTACAACGCGCTCATGCGCAGCATCTTGCGAGACGCACCGAAGCCGACGACCGAGCTCGCGGCGGGGGACGCCCAGCTTTGGATGATCATTGCGCGTTGCTTGCAGAAGAATCGAGAGCAGCGCTGGGGCTCGATGTGGGAGCTGGGCGAGGCGCTCGCGCTCTGGCTGTTCGAGCGCGGCGTCCGCGTCGACGCCACGGGGCGCTCACTGCGCCACGCTTGGCTCGACAGCGCCATCACCGGAGTGCAGATCCTGGTCAACTCGGAGCTGCCATCGGACGAGACGCCGACGCTCCCACCACCACTGCTCATCCCCTTGGAGCTCGCGGCGGCGCCGCATCGAGAGCCGCTGCCCAGTTCGCTCGCCAAGACCGAGGTGCGGCCGCGCCGTCGGCGCCGCGCGCGCGGGTTGGCGCTGCTCGCCCTCGGCTTCGCGGCGCTCGGCGCGGTGGGGGCCTTCGCGCTGCTTCGGGAGAAGAAAACCGCTGCACCCCCGGTTCCGGCTCGGGCTGAACTGCGCCCGGCGGTGGCCGTATCACCACCGGTGGCAGCCCCGACCGAGATGCCGATGCCCAGCCCGCCGCCAGAGGCCGAGCCCGCTCCTGGCGTCGCTCCGCTTCCACAGAAAGACGCGGCGGCTGCGGTCAGCCCACCTGCGCGTCGCCTCAGTACACCCGTGAAGTCCCCTAAAGCCAAGCCCAGCGCGCCAAGCGCCACCCGTTCCGGTCCGACGAGCAAACGCGCCGAGGAGTTCGGGTTTTGAGGCCTTGGATCTCGGTCGCGCTCTGCCTCGCGCTGACGGTATCCGCGGGTCAGGGTCATACCGCCGAGCCGACGGACGACGGTGAGCGTAACGCCGCGCGGAACCTCGCCGAGCAAGGTCGCGACTCGTTCGAGAAGGGCGATTTCGAGCGCTCGCGCGACTTGTTTCACCGCGCCTACGCCCTCGTCCAGGCGCCGACCCTCGCGCTCTACGAGGCTCGCTCGCTCTCCAAGCTCGGGCGTTTGGTGGAAGCCGAGGAGGCCTACCTCCGTGCCATCCGCACGCCGCTCGGGCCAAGCTCGCCCGAAGCGTTCCGCAAAGCGGTGCGCGACGCGGAGAGCGAAGAGCTGCAGCTACAGCCTCGCATCCCGAGAGTGACCATCGTCGTCGCGGGGTCGGGGGCGCAACTTCCGGAGCTTGGCGTCACCATCGATCGAGAACGCGTCAAGTCCGCTTTGCTCGGCGTGCAGATGCCGCTGGATCCCGGCAATCACCAATTGGAAGCGCAAGTGCCGGGCGGAGAAATTTCACGGGTGCAGTTTGCGCTCGCCGAGCGTGAGCACAAGACGGTCGAAATCCGTGTCGCCGCTCCGACGAGCGCGCCCTTAGCCGTGGCGACGCCCGTCCCCGCGCCTGCGATCAGCACGCCCCCCGAGCCGCCTCGCTCGTCGTGGCACCGACCCGCCGCATTCGCCGCGGGTGGGCTCGGCCTCGTCGGCTTGGGCACCGGGATCGTAACTGGGTTGATGGCAGGATCGAAATACGCGGACGCCGAACGGCAGTGCCCGAATCGGGCGTGCGTGGATGGCACGGAGGGCGCGGACTCGCTGAGCTCGTTCCGCTCGCTGCGCACCGTTTCGACGATCGGCTACGTCGCTTCCGCGGTGGGCATCGCCGCTGGCGTCACCATCCTGCTGACAGCGCCCTCTCGGCGCGACACGAATCGGGCCGCCGTCGGCATCTTCATGGGTCCCAGCGGCGCGAGCATCACGGGGGCATTTTGAAGACGAACCTGGCTCGTCTACGCGGCTTGGTGTTCGCGCTCGTGGGCTTCGGCGCGACGGGTTGCCCCGCTGTGCTGGACGACAACTTCACGACCGTCTCGCCGGGCGCCGCCGGAGAGATGGCCAGCGGCGGCACCACTCAGACGATGGGCGGCAAGCCCGGAGGCAATGGCGCCGAGGCGGGCGCCAACGACTCATCCGGAGCGCCCGACCAAGGCGGCAACGGCGGCACCGGCAACGGCGGTGGCGGCACCGGCAACACCTCGGGCACCGGCGGTAGCGTTGTCGGTATGGCGGGCATGGGGGGCGACCCCGGGACGGCCCTCCCGTGCGACGACTGCGGGCCCAACGAAACGTGCTGCAACGACGTGTGCGTGGACACTCGGTTCGATCCGAACAACTGCTTGACCTGCGGTCACGGCTGTCCTGGCACGACGTGCGCGAGCTCGTCGTGCACCAACACGTGCCAGCAAGGGTTCGTGGATTGCAACAAGAACATCGTGGACGGCTGCGAGGTAAACCCCGCAAGCGATCCGATGAACTGCGGCAATTGCGGTATCGAGTGTGGGTTCAAGCAGGAGTGCGTGAAAGGCTACTGCGTCTGCCCGACCGGAACCGCCGACTGCGACGACAAGCAGGAGAACGGCTGCGAAACGGACATCACGTCGGACAAAGCCAGCTGCAATGGCTGCGGCAAGGCGTGCGCTTCCGGTCAAAGTTGCTCGGACTCGACGTGCGGCTGTGCCGTCGGTCTGTTGGATTGCAATGCCGACATCGGTGACGGCTGCGAGGCTGCCGTCACCGACGATGACACGTGTGGCTCCTGCGCGCTGGATTGCGGCCCCCACGGCTTGTGCGTCGCAGCCGGCGAGTGTGGCTGCGCCACCGGCTACTTGGACTGTGACCCGCAGGTTCCCGGCTGCGAGACGCCCATCAACGACCCCGCCCACTGCGGCTCTTGCACGGTTTCTTGCCCGGCGAGCCTGCCGGCGTGTGACGGCACTCAATGCACGGAGGGCTGCGGTCTCCTGAAGCTGTGCGGCGCTTCGTGTGTGAACACTCAGACGGATCCTGAGAACTGCGGCGCGTGCGACAAGCCGGTCGGCGTGAACCAGACTTGCGTCGCGGGCAAGCCGACCTGCACCGCCGGCTTCGCTGATTGCGACGGCGCGGCCGGTTGCGAGACGAACACGCAGACCGACAGCGCGCGCTGCGGCAGCTGCACCAACGCGTGCAAGCTCGGCGCGACCTGCAACGCCGGCTCGTGCGCTTGCGCGCCCACGACACCCAATGACTGCGGCGCAACCTGCGCGCAATGCTGCAACGACGCACAGTGCAGCGACGGTAACTCGTGCACCGCAGACGTGTGCAACGCCGGGACGTGTTCGGTCGGCGCGCAGTGCGCCGGAGGAGGCAAGTGCTGCTCCAGCACGGGGTGCTTCGACTGCTGCAGCGACTCGGACTGCGACGGCGGCAAGGTCTGCACCGGCAACCAATGTGTGAGCCTGACGTGCGCGGCGCCGCAAATCGCCTGCAACCTGAAGTGCGTCAACCCGACCAACGACCCCAAAAATTGCGGCGGCTGTGACAACAACTGCGGCCCCGGTCGCACCTGTACGGCGTCTGGATGCACTCCCAAGTGGGTCGCGACCGCCGCGCCCCCGGCCGGCTTCGTTGCGCGCGAGCGAGCCGCTTCGGCGGCGCTGGGCTCGAAGCTGTTCGTTTGGGGCGGCAACGACGCCGCCAATAAGGCCCTGGCCACGGGCGCGATTTACGACGCGGCCACGGACACGTGGGCCGCCGTGGCCGCGACCGGCACGCCGCCGAGCGCCCGTATCCTCGCCACCGCGGTGTGGACCGGCTCGGTCATGGTCGTTTGGGGCGGGGGAGACGTCGCGGACAACGCTGACTACAACAGCGGCAGCCGCTACGATCCGGTCACAAACACTTGGTCCGCGATGACCACGGTCGGAGCCCCGACGGGGCGCCGCGGTGCCTACGGCTTTTGGACCGGCTCGCGCGTGCTCATTTACGGCGGTGTAGATCGCAACGGTTCCCCCACCGGCGCCGTCAACCTGTACGATCCCGTTAACAATGCTTGGTCGGCGGTCTCCAATCAGATGGCACCGAGCCCGCGCACGGAGCCGCTCGTCAGCTGGTCGGGCTCGCTGCTCTTCGTGTACGCAGGTCGACCGGGAGGGAGCGGCGCGGGCAACGCCACGTTCATCTTGGACGTCGCGGCGAACGCATGGCGTCGCGGAAAAGACGGTCCGAGCGACCGGTACGGAGCGTTCGGGTCTTGGGACGGCTCCTTGCTACTTGCTTGGGGCGGCGCGAGCGACGCCGTGAAAGCGGATGGCCAGTTGTACGACGTAGCACCCGACCGTTGGTCCCCGATGGCAGGTGCGGGGGCGCCCAGCGCGCGCGTTCTCCTCAATCGGCAGACGGGTTGGACGGCTCGCATCAAGCCCCGCGTCTCGCTGCTTCTCGGCGGCTACAGCAGTACGACCTACCTCACCAACGGCGCCACCTACAACTCGACCACCAACGCCTGGGCGCCCGTGAGCGCGTGGCCCTCCGGCGCCTCCCACATCAACGGTGCCGGTGTGTGGACAGGTACTGAGTTCGTCCTGTGGAGCGGCCGAAGTGGGACAAGCAGCACGTTGACCACCGCCGGCGAACGCTACCTCCCTTAGTCCGGTCGCCGCGACTCGACACGCGGGCTCGACGACACCACGCTTGCAAGCGATCACCATCAGCCCTCCTGCGCCCCTCACCGCGATTGAGCCAGGCCGCGAGCCAGGCTCGCTCGAACGAGAGCAGCGGCCCGGCTCACTTGCCGTGCGCCCCACGTTCGAAGCCGTCTACGCCGAGACCTTCCCGATCGTTTGGCGCAGCGCGCGTCGGTTGGGAGTGCTGCCGAGCGCCATCGACGACGTCGTGCAGGAAGTGTTCGTGGCCGTGCACCGCCAGCTCGAGCAGTTCGAGGGGCGCTGCGCCGTGAAGACCTGGGTCTTTGGCATTTTGCTACGGGTCGTCGGCAACTACCGTCGCACTCGCCGGCGCAAGGGCGCTGGGCGTTCCACGAGCTCCGTCGTAGACGACCCGGACGCGCTCGTTGCTGACCAGGCCCTCGGCCCACTCGAGCAGGCGCAAGCCCGGCAAGCCGCGCTCATCGTGCGCGAGTTGCTGGAAACGCTGCCCGAGACGCACGCCGCAGTTTTCGTCATGTCCCAACTAGAGGGAATGACGGCTCCGGAAATCGCCGAGGCAACGGCCACGAACCTGAACACGGTTTACTCGCGGCTTTCGGCCGCCAAGCGCGACTTCTCGAGGGCGCTGGAGCTTCGCGCCGCCCGCCACAAAGATCCGGTCTAGCCCTTAAGGGCGTGGTAATCTCGGGAGTTGTCGTGTCGACCCTCGTTCAACTGGCAAAGTCGCTCCTGCCCGAAGAGGTGAGTCGCGCTCTGTCCACGCGCGGCAAGACCACGTTTTCGGCTGAGTACGCCGATACGCTCTTGCTCGTGCTCCGAGTTGAAGAAGGGGGGGAGGTATTGAACGCCTTGAAGGCGGCCGCGGGCGAAGGCAGCCGCACCGGTCTCCCCGCGCGCCGGCTCGACTACCATACGGAAGCGTTGGACAAGCATGCCGTCGCCGCGCTCCTGGCCGCCGCCAAGCGCACGGAGGAAGACCGCGCGACGATCGTTCGGGAGCAGCTCGGCCTCGGCAAGCACTACGTCTTGCCCCTTCGCAAGCGCGAAAGCGCTGACCGTATCTCCCACGATCGCGTCACCGTGGGCCGCGCCACCAACAACGACATCGTCCTGCGCGACGGTAGCGTTTCCAAGCTCCATGCCTGGTTCTCCCGGCATGAAGAGCGCGAGTTTAGCCTCGCGGACGCGGACAGCACCAATCACACTGCCGTCAACGGCCAGCGCTTGGAGCCGCGCAAGCTCCGCCACCTGCTCGAGTGCGACCGCATCGAGTTCGGCGCCGTCTCCGGCATCGTGTGCTTTGCGGAGACGCTCTGGGCCGCGATTCACGTCGAGAACCGCTGACGCAATCCGGCGGGCCGCTACTGGCCGTAGCCGACTTCGGTCGGGTGCGTCAGCGGATGAGTGAGTAAGTGCCGCGCGACGTCCTGGGCCAAGGGATGGTTCGGAAACGCCTCCACGAACAGGCGCGCCGCCGCCACTGCCTCCGTTAAATCACCCGAGTCCACGAGCGCGCGGATCGCGTACCACTCGCGCTCGGGTGCATCTGCCGTGTTCGGAAACTGCGCGTTGCCTCGACGCGCTAGCTGTAGGGAGAGCTGCGGATCCTTCGAGCCCAATTGCCGAAGCTCGTTCATGATGGAACGCTCATTGGGAGGTCCCACCGCTGCGACGGCTGACTTTACCGTCACGGTCGTAGGCGTGCTGTCCGCACTCCGAACCTCGAGCCGCGAAGCCGTGACCGCCATCGAGGCGGCCACAGGGGGGTGAGCGGCCCTTGGCGCCGAGCGCTTGGAAGAACGACCGGCGACGAGCAAACCGACGGCCGCCAAGATGAAGACGACCCAGAGGCAGAGCGCGACCCGCTTCATCGTTTGCGCTCAGAACTTGGGTAGCTCACCGCGGTTCAGGGTGCGCTCGTGGGTGTACGCGGTGCGTAGCTCCGCCACGCTGTTCTTGTTCTTGTCTTGCACCCAGTCCCCCGAGCACCAGACGCTGAAAAGAACGTAGGGAGCCTGGCCGCCGTCGAACATGTCTTGCGGGTTCGGAACGTACCCGGTCTCGTGCAACGCGATGGGCATCGTGCTGTTGCCGATCGCGGTGACCGCCGCTCGATACATCGAAGCGAACGGCTGAGAGTCGCCGTACGTATCTGGGCCGGCGAAGTCCACCATGGAGTTGCCGGGGTAAAAAGAGTTGGAGGGGACGCCACTGAAGGGCATGAGCCAGACCGCGTTCTTGACGCCTTTCTGCGCGAAGTAGTCGAACATCAGCTTCCACAGCTGGCGGTACTGCTCTCCAGTTCCCTTGCTCCACCAGAACCAGCCGCCCGGCTGCGCTTCGTGAAAAGGCGCCCACAGCACCACCACGCCCGCGGTTTGCAACCGCAAGAGCTCGCTGACGGCGTGATCGAACTTTTTGATCAAACCGTTATAGCGGCTCGAGCCCACCTTCAGGGTGTCGGCGAGGTCCGTCGTAGCCAAGGACGACTCGTAGCTATCGGCATCCTCCGGGCGACCCATATGATAGCGGATCATGGGGATGCTGCCCGCGTTCCAGGCGGCGGTGGCGGTGCCCACCGCGTCCGTATAGAGAAAGTCCCCACCGATGATGGCCGGGTAGACGCCCGTATTCGACTGCACGTACCCGATGTCGTCCTGCGGGCTCCAACTGCAGTCCTGGACGCCTGAGAGCGTGTTCTTGCCCTTGATGGAGTAGAGGTAGCAGAGCACGTTGCGGACCGCAGGCAGAGCATTCGGGGTCACGGGTTGGACGCCGCAGGAGCTGCCGCCGCCGCCGCCAGTGTTTCCGCTGCCGCCGCCGCCGGAGCTCATGCCTCCGGGGCTCGTACCTCCGGGGCTCATACCGCCGGAGCCAGCTGCGCTGCCGCCGCTCCCGCCCCCGGCTTGACCCGTATTGACCCCGCCGGCGCCGCTGCCCGCAGCGCCCGCCGCGGGACTGCCGCCGACGCTCGTCCCGCCCGCGTTGCCGGCAAGGCCGCCGGCTCCGCTGCTCGTCCCTCCGGCGCCGACGCCCGCCTGTCCGGAAGTTGGCGACGTTCCGCCGCTGGAGCTCGACGCACCGGCTCCGGTGCCGGCGCTTCCACCCGGCGATACTCCACTATCCTCGGCGCTGCATGCGCAGATGAAGGCGAGCAGCAACGCACAGGTTGCTCGACGAGCGCTACGGGAGGACGCCATGGATGAGTTTACGGCGTCGCGCGTTGTGTGTGATCCGCGAGAGTGAGTCATGGCGTTGCGCATTAGGGGAGAGGTTTCTCGAGCTTTCGTAGTTTTCACAGCATGCGGATGTCGAAATGGCGAGACTCCTCGGGTCATTCCGGAATGTCGATTACCTGCTCACACGCAAACTCGATTCCGAGTGAAGCGGCAATGTCTCCGCGAACCGTTTCACACGAGGCGTCGCACAAGATGAGCTGCCGGGGCGCGAGCGGGTCGTCGTAGCGCCAGCTGTTCGGCTGAGAGCAACCGGCGTCGTAGACCAGTTCGCTTTGGCTCGCAGCGCCGGTCGTGTACGTCACTCTGACCCTCTGCTTGTCGAACGCGCGCCCGTCCGGAGCTTGCGGTATCTCGATGCTGCAGGAGATGGCGGCGCCTCGGATCTCGTCAATGGCGTCCAAGAACGCGGCGCTGGTCGCAGTGGGGCTGCCCGTGTCGATCAGAAACGCGCGCTCCGTGCCGCCAGCGACGGCGATTTGCTGAAGATTGGTGACGACGTCTGGCGCGTCGTTTACGGGCGGATTCGCTACACCAATGACGTACGTCTCGACACCGTTGCTCAGAGCGCTCGCCACGTCCTCCGCCACGGTCGCGATTTCGTCGGCGTCGCCACCGCAACCTTGCGGGTAGCCGTCGGTCACCAGCACGGTGACGTAGCGTCCCGGCGCAGCGGCTCGCTGGGCCGCAATGTACTCCTGCGTGCCACGAATCGCGAAAGCGGTGGGAGTGCCGCCGATCCAGTCGTCCTCTGTTTGCGGGGTATTGGCGTCGAGGGCGGCGGCGAACGCGGCGCTCGGCAACGGAGTCATCGGGACGTCCGGAGTGGCGTACGTCACCGCGCTACAACTCAGGTCGTCCCCTCCCGCTACTGGGAAGAACTTGAGCGAGGCGGACAGGCCCTGCGATGTCGCGTCGGAGAAGAAGGATTTCGTCGCGGCGACGATGGGATCCCACTTCAAGCTTTGGTCGTGCCACTCCGCGTCACCCTTGCCCATGCTGCCGGAGACGTCGAACGCGAACACGAGAAACACCGGCTGCACCATGGCTCCGGCAGTCACGGCTTGGCAGGCGCCGCCCGGCTCTACGGCGCCGGTTCCGCCCGCGACTGCGCTCCCGGCGAGGCTGAAGGAGCCCGCAATCCCCATGGTGGCGGTGGCCCCGGTTCCGGCGCCGCTGCTAGATCCAACGCCGCCAATCCCGCTCTCGCCGTCCTGCTTGGACCCGCATGCCAGAGAGCTCGAGCTCAGCATCAAAATCGAACCGAGACATTTCGTAGCAAAGCTCATGAGGGACTCCGCAGCGCTTATCCGCTCAGTGAGGAAGGGGCTCGCGAGCTCATTTCCGTGTGGGCGCGATGACAAAATTCGTGGTCGAACTGAATCAGCGAGCGTCCTAGAGACACTTGCCGGCTTTCGGAGTGATCGCGGCATGGTTCGAACCTGGTGGTGCATGACGCGCGAGCACGCCAAGGAGCCCGGTGCTGACGTATGTCGCGCGGCGAAGCTCTCCTTCCACCCGGGGTCGAGAAAAGACGACGCAGCGGCGCGCTTGTCCCACGGCAGCGGCAGGAGTGTTTACCAAGTCTTCCGGGGGGCTCGCGGGTCAGCAGTTTCTGCGCCCACGCTCAGAAGGGCGGTCCGCACTCGCTCAGCTCGCTCAGCCGGCTACAAATACAGCCGCACCCGTCGCTGAAGCAGGGGTCGATGCTACGAGCCGTTTCGCGTACGAACGGGTCCAAGCAGTCACAGCCCTTCGAGAGAAGCTGCTGGTAGCTCTTCTTGCGGTCTCGCGTGCACGCGGCGCACTGGCGGCACGTGGCCGGGCATTGGCCAACGTTGAGGAAGGTCGCAGCCTCCGCGTACTCGACGCCGCTTGCTCGCCGTGAGCGGAGGTCCGAAGCCGTGCGCCGGTAGCAGCTCTGATCAGAAGCTTCGGGCCCAGCTTGCTCCACGCAGCACTCGGCACATCCGGCTTGCTGAGGGGACTCGCACGCAGGGAGCGTATCGGCAGACGGTACGCCCGCTTCCCCTGCTGGGGCGCCGCTGCATCCACCCACGCATGTCCAGAGACACAATACGGTAACGAGTCTCGGCTTCACGTCTCGTCTCCTGGCACGCGCGTCAGGGGCGTCGCCTCGGCTGCCGCCGCATCCATCCCGTCGACTGGGCCCGAAAGGCCACGGACGAAACTGAGGCGACGGCCGCCTCAGTACGTGCCGACGAGCCGCAAGCCACCCGGCGCCACACTGAGGCCGATGCGCGCGCTGTCACGAGGCTCGTCACGGCTCGGGCTCTTGAGCGTGAGGTACAGCGAGATACCGCCCGTGATGACGGCGGCGGCAGCCAGCGCGTCGCTCGTGATGAGCAGCATCTTCGCCTTGTTGCTATCCGACTTCAGCGAGGCGGCGCTCACGTCCTTTTGACCGCGCGCTTCTTCCAGGTCGTCCGCGGCGCGATTGCCAAGCACGCCCGTCACGATCGCGCCGGCGGCGAGACCACCGGTGACGCTCCAACCGATCCACATAGGCGTCGTCGAACGCGGCGCGACAGGAGGTGCCGTGACGGGTGACAACGCCGCGGCGGGCGCGGCGACCGGCACCGCCTCGAGCTTGACGTCCAACTCGCTCGCGTCGCTACCAGCGAGGGTACGGCGGAGCGTTTGGGAGCGGAAGCCGAGCTTGCGCAGCTCGATGTTGTGCTCGCCTGCGTTCATGAGCACGGCCTCGGGGAGGGGAGTAGTGCCGACCGCCTCGCCGTCCACGAGCACGTCTGCTCCGGCCTCGCTGCAGTTGATGCGCAAGGTGGCGGTACGGCTCTCGAGCATCTCGAGATCCGCGTGCACGGCTTTCTCGCGCTCGGGCTTGAGCTGCCCTATGCCCTCTTTGAGGTAGCGTTCCAGCGCCTTACGCGCGCGCGCGTAGTCCCCCAGCTGAATTCGGACCTGGCCGATATTGTAGAGCACGCGGTAGTCCGGCACGAGCTCGTAGGTGCGCTCGAACTCGATGACGGCTAGGCGGTAGTCGCCCTCCGAATAGAACTTGAGGCCGCGGTCGTAGCGACGGCCCGCTTCTTCCACCGCGGCGGGGGAGGGCTTGTCTTCCGGCGCGGCCGTACCGCTCGGAGGCGTGGGACCAGCGGGCGTCGCCGGCTCGGCCGCCCAAGCGGAAGCGGAAACCGTGAGAGCCCCGCTGAGCCAAAGACCAAGGTGAATGCGTCGAAGCGTGTGAGTCATGGCTTATTTGGCGAACGGGTTGTCGGCGTCGAGGGAGCGCGGCGCTTTTTCGATGACAGTGGGAAGCTCTCCTGGAGCGCGTGTGGGCGGCGCCGGCGCTTGTGCAGCCGGAGCGGCTCCTGCGGGCTGAGCCGCTGGGGGACGGCCAGCTACGACGCGCGGCGGGCGCGCTTTGCCGTTCGGCGAGCGTGTCACGCCGTCCGGCTCCTGCGCGGCACGGGGCTCCACGCTGGGCGCGGCGGGAGCGTGCGGAACCACAGGCGGGGGTGAGGCGACGGCGGCGGGGATCACCGGGGACGACGCGACGGGCGGCTCCGGCACGGCCGCCGGGCGTTCACCGCGACCGACGCCGAACCAGAGCGCGGCACCAGCGGCGGCGAGGAGCGTCGCCCCCACGAAGAGCGGCGCCGAGCTCCGCTTGGCAAGTTGACTTCCGCCGGTTTGCGTCGACATGCCGAGCTGGGTCGGCGCGGAAGACGTATGGCCTAACTCGTCCTCCAGCAGCTCGCCCGCGTCCAAGCGACGAACCGTTTCGTCGAGCAAGAGCTTTCGCTCCTTGATTTGCTCACCCAGCGTCTCCCGAATGAGCTGCGCGACGTTCGCTTCCGTCACGATGGTTCGCGTCGCTCCCAACCACGACTCGAGCGCGTAGCCGAGCTCTTCCGCCGTTTGGTAGCGATCGCCCGGCTCACGCGCGAGCGCCTTCAAGACGACCTGCTCGAGCCCCTCGGGGTAGTTCGGGTCCAGCTCCGAAGGCTTGGTGAGCGGTTGCTCCAAGAGCGAGTACAGGGTGGCGAGCGCATCGTTCCCGTGGAACGGCCGCTTGCCGAGCGTCGCCTCGTACAGCACACAGCCGAGCGCAAAGATGTCCGCCCGACGATCGAACGCTTTGAGCGTGACCTGCTCGGGCGCCATGTAGCTGAGCTTGCCTTTGAGCTCGCCCGTGCGCGTCGCTTCCTGCAGCTGGCCGCGCGCTTTGGCGACGCCGAAGTCCGCCACCTTCACCTGACCGGACGTCGACAGCAGGATGTTCTGCGGGGAGACGTCGCGGTGAACGACGCCGAGCGCGGCGCCGTGCTCGTCCTTCAGCTCGTGCGCGGCGTGAAGGCCCGCGCACACGGAGGCGATGATGCGAGCGGCGACCGAAGGCGCAATGCGCTCGCCTTCCGCGCCGTCCAGCACTTCTCGCAAAGAGCCGGCGTCCGACCAGTCCATCACGAGGTACACGACCGTGCCCTCGGTCTCGACCGCGTGAATCACGCACACGTTCGGGTGGCGCAGGCTGGAAGCGATGTGCGCTTCGTCTACCAGCGCCGTCCAGAACTTCTGATTCGAAGAGTACTCAGCGAGCGCGGTCTTGATCGCGACGTAGCGCGCGAACGCGCCCGTCTCTCTTTCGCGAGCGACCCAGACCCGACCCATGCCGCCTTCGCCGATGGGAATGAGCAGCTGATAGCTACCGAGCGTGTCGCCCGCGTTGAGTGAAGTGCTTCCGGTAGGCATGGGTAATGAGCGAGGCAGGACCTCCAGCGACCCTCGGTCCTTCACACTACTTTGGATCGAGGTCGCTGGTCCGGCGTTTTTTTCTTCGAATTTCGTTAAGGGTCCTACCTCGCTACATCGGGGACGGGGGTGGGTTCCACTCTGCTCGTGCACAGGGGTCGCGGCTCGCTTTACTTATAGAAAGCAGGCTTCGTAAGCGGCCGTCTCGTCCACGCAGGAAGGCGGGCTGCTGAAGTTGCAGAGTTCCTCGGTCGGCAACGCGGCCATGCAGCGGTTCAGCGCGACCCACGGCGCCAAGCACTGCGGCAGCTCCTGCTGGAAGAAGCCGATGTTGGAGGTGCAATCGGTCATGCAGTCGCCGAAATCGATGCCGAAGCCGCACGCGTCGAAACCCTTGCACAGCTGCGCGCAGGAAACGTCTGGCGCCGCTTCGTCGCAGCGGGGGGAGCGCTTGCTGGCGACCGCGCGCTTTTCGCGGTCGTGACAGCTATTACCACCAGAGCGTACTTCCCACTCCAAGCTGTCCCTGCGGCCGAACTCCAAGAAGAAGTCCCAGGGGTGAGAACCCGGCAGGAAATTCGTCGGCCTCACGCCCGCGGTGTCCTCACGCAGCTTGTTGTCGCGGCCGAGCGGGATTTCCACGTTGACGACGTTTGGGTTCTCGTAGCCGAAAAAGGCGGTGTAAGACCCGTCCGCACCTTCGTCTACGCACTTGAGCTTGGGAGCGATGGCAAGCTCGCCACCCTTGGCGATGGACTCGTCGAACCAGCGCAAGAACGGCTCCACGCGCGTGGCCATCGAATAACCCTCGCAAGAGAGGCCGGTGAAGAAGTTGATGGCCGCGACATACTGGCGGTTGCCGCGCTTCACGTAGATGGGAGCGCCGGAGTCACCCGCGCAGGTGTTGGATTCCGGGGCGCGCCCTCCGAACTTCGCGAGGTCGGCGCGGATGGAGGGGACGAACAGGCCGTTGTTCGGGTCCGCGGGCACGAAGTCTCGCACGGTGGGCGAGCCCAGGAAGGGGATCTTGGCTGTGCGCTGAATGCCCACGCCTTCGAACTCGCTCAGATCGGGCGTGAGGGCCTTCGAGGCGCCCCAGCCGCTGACCGTCAGCTGGTCGTTCAAGTCGCTGTTGCGCAGCGGCGTGCGCAGGAGCTCGGCCGGCTGGAACGGCAGCTCGCGGGGGAGGTACACAGCCGCGAGGTCCGGGTAGTGTAGGTCCGCCACGTAGTCGGGATGCTGAACCCACGTCGTCGCGACCGTCCAAGGCTGGCTCGGATCGTCCTCGTTGTAGAACTGGTCTTGGTCGGCGGTGACGTCCGCGCCGTAGTAAACGATCGTGCGCTCGACGATGTCGGTCAGGCAGTGCGCCGCGGTGATCACGACGCGCGGGGCGACCGCGACGCCGGAGCAGTAGCGCCGCCCGCCGGTGCCGGTCAGACCGACGACCGCCACCGCGGCGTCTGGCCCTCCCAGCTTGTCTGCGCGAACGATCTCGCTCGCGCTCTGTCCCACGCTTTCTTGCGCAGGATCCCCAGGATCCGCGCTTGCACACCCGACAGCACAGCCCACTACAGACAAGGCCACGCCGAATCGCTTCATCATTGGTTTGATACGTCCTTTGCGGCGGGCGCCTTGCACAATGCTCTTCGGCGACGCCACGAACGTATGACTAAGCACGGCGTGTGCCAGCTACCGATACTGAATGTAGGCAAAAAGAGCTAGAAGGAGCACCACCAGCACCACGACCCACGGAAAGCGACGCTTGCGAAACTGCGGCATCGTGAAGCTCACGGACACGCTCGGTTCCGTGACCCCGGAGCGCGACGCTTCTCGACCGGAGCGCGACGCCTCTCGACCGGAGCGCGACGCCTCTCGACCGGAGCGAGACGCCTCTCGACCGGAGCGAGACCCTTCTCCACGACCGGGACGAGATATTTCACGCCCGGGGCGAGACACGCGCGCAGAAGGAGCGGCGGTGGGGCTCGATTTCGCGAGCTGCGCCGTCGGCGTTTGCGTGAGCTCCAGCTCTGGTAGCAGCCGAAACGCGAGCTCTTCCGGGACGACGCGCGCGGTGGTGAGCAGCGCGTCGATCACCTTACGTTTCTCCGGTGAAAGCCGCTCCGCCACGAGCGCCGCGACCTGCGCGTGCGTGACCGGCGTGGGCAAAGTCTGCAGCCAACCTTCGAGCGCGATGCGCATCTCTTCCGCCGTTTGAAAGCGCTCGTCCGGCGAGGCGGACAGCGCTCTGCGGATGATTTGCTCGAGGCCGGGCGGATAACCCTCGCGAACTTCGCTCGGCAGCGCGTATTTGCCCTGAACGATGCGTCCCAACGCGGTCGCGCCGCCGCCGAACGGGCGCTGCCCGGTGGTCGCCACGTAGAGCAAGCAGCCGAGCGAGTAGATGTCTGCGCGGCGATCCACGACCCCGCCACGGATCTGCTCAGGCGCTATATAAGCGAACTTTCCCTTGATTTCGCCCGTTTGCGTACGCGCATGCAATTGGTGGCGCGCCTTCGCGATACCGAAGTCACTGACCTTCGCATGGCCATGCAAGTCTACGAGAATGTTCTGCGGGGAGATGTCCCGGTGGACGATGCCGAGAGGCAGCCCGTCCTTCCCCAAAGCCTCGTGAGCTGCGTGCAAGCCGGCGCACGCGTCTGCGATGACGCGCGCGGCGATCGCGTCTGGCAAGGCTTGGCGAGCGCCCTGCACGAGGCCGTTCATCGTGTCTCCCGGAACCCATTCCAGGACCATGAACAGAAGGTCCTGGTGCTTTCCCAGCTCGTGGATCTCACAAACATTGGGATGGCGAATGGCGGCAGCCACCATGGCCTCGTCGATGAACATGCGCGAGTACTGCTCGTCTGCCGCAAATTTGGGCAAAACTAGCTTGATCACGACGGTGCGCGACAGGCCGCCCTTGTCCGGCTTGGCTGCCCAAACCTGCGCCATGCCGCCCTCCGCGAGCGGCATGAGTAAGCGGTATCGGCCGACGACTTGCTGCGGCCGCGCGATCGCGGTCGGCGCAACATCCGAAGCTTCTTCAGCCAGGTCTGCGGCGGGCTTTGCGAGCGATTTGAGCGCGTTCTGCTGCTCCGCTTGCGCGGCTGCTTCCTTGCTCGGACGCACGGTGGTCAGCGCGTCCCCTCTATGCCGTTCGGCAACCATCCTTACCTTAAAAGAGTACTGCGGAGTGAGTGGTAGTCGCTACTGATCGTTAGGAGGACTTTTGTGGCAATTTTGGCTAAATAATAGCGCGATCAGGGGTAGAAGTGATGGCGTATACCCCTGTGTATTACCCGACCCTACCATAAATGCGCGATGCACTTCACGTGAGCTTTGCACGATCCGTGTAGAGTCTGCACAATCGGTGACCTTGAAGTGCAAGGCGTGGGAGCGCCAAGCGCTTCGCGTTGGGATTTCTGTTCGAAAGTCAGCTCAGTGAAGACAGAACGAGCGTCGGCATCGGTTTCGAGCTTCGAGCTCACGGTGTACACGCGCGTCTCACGCTTCCATCTGCGGCTGCACGTGAACGACCGCTTCGTCGAAGCGGAGGACTTGGGCAGCGCGAACGGCTCGAGTGTGCTGCGGGACGCGGATGCAGGCGCCGAGGAGACGAGCGCGGAGACGCAGCAACGGCTGGCACCCAACGTGCCTATGCGGCTGGAGCCGGGTGACGTGCTTCGCGTCGGCGGCGTCCCCATGGTGCTCCAAGCTCGCCGGCCTTCCACGCTCGGAACCATCAAGCTGGTTTCCGCCCACAAAGGCGGCCCCATCCTGCTGGACCCAGAAATGAAGCGCGCCTACGACTTGGCCGCGCGCACCGCTCAGAGCGACATTGCCGTCTTGATCCTTGGGGAAACCGGCGTCGGTAAAGAGGTGATGGCGGAATCCATTCACCGCAAGTCCCACCGCAACGCCGCGCCGTTCTTGAAGCTCAACTGCGCGGCCCTGCCGGAAGCGCTGCTCGAGAGCGAGCTATTCGGTCACGAGCGCGGCGCCTTCACCGGCGCCCACGCCGCCAAGATAGGTTTGCTCGAATCGACCGACGGAGGCACCGTCTTTCTAGACGAGCTAGGGGAGCTCCCGCTCGGCACGCAAGCCAAGCTGCTGCGCGTGTTGGAAGAGCGCATCGTGCTTCGCCTGGGCTCCAACAAGCCCCGCGAAATCAACGTACGCTTCGTCACCGCTACCAACCGCGACCTCTACAAGGAGGCGCGCGCGGGCCGCTTCCGGGAAGACTTGTACTACCGCGTGAGCGGTATGATTTTGCGCATTCCGCCGCTGCGCGAGCGCCGCAGCGAAATCGAGCCGCTGGCTCGCCACTTTTTGCGCGTGTTCTGCACCAAGACCAACCTCCCCGAGCCAGAGCTGAGCGAGAGCGCGACGCAGGCCCTCGTCGGCTACTCCTGGCCCGGCAACGTGCGCGAGCTGCGCAACGTGACCGAGCGCGCGGCCCTGCTGGCGGACGGCCACACCATCGACCGCGAGCACATCCTGCTCGAGCCGGATCCGGACATGCCGCCCGCAGAGTCCACCACGCCCGCCAGCTTCGTGGACGAGCTCGAGCAGCCCACCGGCGTGTTCAACCTCCCTACACCACCTCACGTGCCGAACATCGAGCAGCCTCTCCCGACCTCTCCGGACGAGCGCGAGCACGAGAAGCAGCGAGTCATCCGCGCGCTGGACGCCTGCGGCGGCAACCAGACTCGCGCGGCCGAAATTTTGCAAGTGTCGCGCCGCACCTTGATCAACCGTATGATTGAGTTTGGTCTCCCTCGTCCCCGAAAGAACTGACATGAGCCCCCGCTCCGTTCGTTCACTCTTATTGCTTTGTAGCTCCCTATGCCTCGCCCTGTTCAGCTGCTCAATCGTTCGCGACCTGAGCGTGGATCAATGCAAAACCGACGGAGATTGCCGCAAGTTCGGCGACTATTCGTGTAGCTCCGAAAACGTGTGCGTCGCCAACATGACGAACACGTCCGGCTCCGGCAGCGGCGGCACCGAGAGCGAAGGGGGGACGAAGCCCGAAGGCGGCACCGCCGGCGCCCCCGTCGTCGCCGAGTGCACCAAGAACAAGGAGTGCATCGACGACCACGATGGCGAGCCGTACATCTGCCAAGAGGAGAAGTGCGTCCCGCTCACGATTCCGGAGCACTGCCCCTACGTGGTGGCGGGTACGGAGGAGAACCCGACCGAGTACCTCACCAAGCCGGGCAAGCCGATCATCTTCGGTGCGTATGTGCCCATCGATGCTTCGAACCCGGAGGGTCATCCATACACGCTGATCTACAAGTTTGCGCTCGAGGAGTTCATGCAAGCCACGCTCGGCGGTGTCGACGGGCACCCCTTCGTGATGGTGCTCTGCCAATCGACGAAGCCGGACCTCGCCGCGAGCGTCGCCCATCTGGTGGACACTGTGCAGGTGCCCGCGATCCTCGCGACTCTGCCGTCTGCAGATCTTTCTACCGTTTACAACGAGGTGAAGGCGCGCCCGCGTCCAGTCTTCCTGCTCGGCCCATTCGAAGCCGATAGCTCACTCATCTCGCAGGATGAGAGCGGTCTGCTTTGGCACATGCTCGGCCCGGTCACGGACCTCCTGCCAACTTACGTTCCCCTGTTTGAGCTCGCAGAAAGCTATGTCCGAAATCGGATCCGAAAACCCGTGGATCGGGACAAGCCGGTCAAGGTCGCGATCGTGAACACCGACCTCACTTATTCGCTCGACCTGGCCAACTCGCTCCCGAGCAAAGTGAAGGTGAACGGTGCCTTTCTAAATGCGAGCACTAACCGGAACAACTATCAACGCATCCAAGTCCAGGTCGCGGGCAAGGATTCGGGCTCGATCAACACATCGGGCGTGATAACCGCCTTAAAGGATCCCGGCTCGGCGGACATCGTCGTGTCGCTTGGTGGCGCCGAGTTCATTGACCCGACGCTCACCGCGATACAGGGGCCGAAGGCTTTGGACCAGTCCCCCTTCTACATACTGTCGCCGCGCAACGCGTTCGACCCATCGTTATCGATGCCTTCCTTCTATTTCGGCATGGAAGTTGATGGGATGCAGCAGACCGGGATGACGGACGTGGACAAGATCATGGCGGGCGTTAACTACGCCTCAGTAGAAGATAGCGCTCTCTACGATAAGTACCTCGCGGACATTCAAGCACGCTACCCCGAGCAGAAAGGGTTGGAGAGCCGGGAGAACATGTATGACGCCGCGTACTTCATGCTCTATAGCCTGACTGCGGCATTGCTCTCACCAGCGGGCGAAGAGTTCGACGGCGAAGACGTCGTGAACGGCATGAGCTCCTTGATAGGTGGTCCCGGTTCAGTCGAGGTTACCGTCGGCCTCGGCGAAAACGCCGGAATGGTGAACACCGTGCTCGGAAATCTCAGGAACCGAGCACAGGTGAAGCTGGTTGGAACCCTGGGGCCGCCGGACTTCAAACCGGACACCGGTGCGCGCAATTCGCCGGGCAGCGTGTGGTGCGTCAGCAGGCCGCAGAGTGGATCGCCGAGCGTGAGCTTCGACATGTTGCGCATGGATCCAAAGAGCCCCGAGCAGCTGAAACTCTCAGGTTCGTCCTTCTGCTACCCCAACTTCTTCCCACTTCCATGAGCCGCATCGCTGCTGCTCTTCTGCTTGTCGCTGGATGCAGTGCATCCGGGGAGCCTCAGGATTCGTCGAGCGTGGTCACTGAACCTGTCATCAGCGGCGTCCCTTCCACCGACGCGGATGACGGCGTTCTCATCCTCCGCACGGATCGAACTAGAGACACGAGCGTCTGCTCGGCGTCGCTCATAGCGCCCAACCTGCTCCTCACGGCACGGCACTGCATCGTAGCGGAGTACCCGGCAGACAACATCCGCTGCAACCCGGACGGTTCGCTGATGGTACCGAGCGGCGGCGAGCTGGGAGCCTCGAGCCCGCCAGAGAACCTTCACATATTTGCCGGCAGACAGCCCGAAAAAGAGGCTATCAGTGGTCTCCCGGGCGGAGACCCGGCCGCTCTCGCGACGCAAATCATAGCCTCGCCCTACCTCTCGTCCCACTCGCCTTGACTAAGGTCGTCGGCAAGACCACGCGCGTTTCCGTCGTGGGCTACGGGCTCTCTGAATCGAGCGCCGAGGCATCTCGTTGGTCGGCTCGTCGCCGTCGTGACGGCGTGCCAGTGAAGTACATAGATACGCTTCCAAACACGTTCGCCATCGGCCGAGCTGTTTGCAAAGGAGATAGCGGTGGCCCAGCCTTGGATTCGGAAAGCGGCGCCGTCGTCGGCGTCTACTCTCTCGGCTTCCCCGGTGAAACTGTCGCGGATTGCACCTCCGAAAACGCACTGAACTATTTCGCCCAGGTGAACCGATATCCGGAGCTGCTGCGCGCGGGCTTCGAAGCTGCCGGGCAACCATTTCCGGGGGACGGCTCAACCGGCGCGGGGGGCGCTGATAGCGGCGGCGCCGCTGGCGGCGCGCCGCCGAGTGAGGCGCCAGTGGGCGGCCAATCGCCGACCGCTGGCAGCAGTGGCGGAGAGCCTGCTGAGGCGCCCGAAGCGCAGCAGCCCGCGAGTGCTTCCGGTGGGTGTCAGGTCTCGTGCGGCGCCTCCCCCACGTCGAGCATTTTCGCGGCGTTGGTCGGCCTAGCGGCGCTGAGCCGACGACGCCGCCAGCTCTAGTTACTAAATGGGTTGCTCTGGTCGATGGTGCGCGGCGGCTTCGCCGGGCCGCGCTTCACCGCAGGCATGCCCGTCGTTGTCGGTGCCGCCGCAACCGTCGGCTCCGACGCCACGCTCGCAGCCACCGTGCGTGCTTTTCGCGGGCGGCCCCCTAGCGGGGGTGCATTCGTTGGCGGCAGTTCTTCTTGGTCCGGTGCGGCCGTCTTTGCACTCGCGAGCGGCGGTTCGGCTGTAACGGCGACCTCGGCTACCGGTGTGAGTGTGGTGAGGGGTGGGGCGTGCTCGGCTTCCGGACGCGCTGCGCCGGCGGTGCGGGGCCCTGGTCGCATCAACCAGCCCACCGCCACGAAGGCCACGCCGATCAGAGCAAGTCCGAGCCACGCGCGGTTGTTGCTCTTCGGTCGAGGAGCAGCAACATCGTTCGTGAGCGCGACGCCCTCCTGCGTCGTCGAACGCACGGTATGAGGTAGCGCTGCGCTCGGCGGTTCCAGCGATTCGCCGCGCCGCACGCGCTCGGCCGCTGCACAGAGCGACTGATGGCGAGCTTCAAGCTGCTTATCCATGACGGATGCCAGCGCTCGCCCGATGTGGCGGTCGCCGGGCGCGGTGAGGTCCTCGTCTAAACAGGTCGCGAGTGCGCTCTGCAGCTCCGCCGCCGATTGAAAGCGTGCGTCCGGCTGTTTCTCCAGCGCGCGCAGCAGCACCGCTTCCAAGCGCTTGGGGTAGGAGGGATCGATCTCACTGGGCGCCTTCACCGGCTGCTCGAGGATCGCGTACATCGTCGTGAGCGCGTCTCCCCCCTGGAAGGCCCGCACTCCTAGGGAGGCTTCGTAGATGACGCATGCCAGCGCGAAGACATCGGCGCGAGCGTCCACCTCTTTGGAGGTGATTTGCTCGGGCGACATGTAGCTGAGCTTGCCTTTGATCTCCCCCGTCTCGGTCGCGCGACGCAGCTGCCCGCGCGCTTTGGCCACGCCGAAGTCCGCGAGCCGAACACGCCCGCGCCGATCGATAAGCACGTTCTGCGGCGACACGTCGCGGTGGACGACGTGCATCGCCTCGCCCGCGTCGTCGGTCAGCTCGTGTGCAGCGTGAAGCCCGGCCGCTACCTTCATCCCGATCTGAGCCGCGAGGGTTGGAGGCAGCTTCTGTCCGGGGACCGCGTCCAACCAGTCCCGCAACGAGGCGCCGTCGGACAGCTCCATGACAAGGTAGTGGATGTCTCCGGTCGTGCCTAAGCCGAAGCTGCGGCACACGTTGACGTGCTGAATGCGCGCTGCGACATCCGCTTCGTCCGCTAGCGCCGTCCAATACTTGGTATCGGCGCCCTCATCGAGGGCGAGCTTGATCGCAACGAAGCGTTGCTCCTCGGAGCTCTCGTCCAGCGCAGCCCATACGCGACCCATGCCGCCTGCGCCGATTGGCACCAGCAAACGGTATTGGCCAAGCCGCTTCCCCGCGTTCACGTCTGCCAAGTCTGTCCCTGCGCTTTGTGGCGTCGCGCGCAGCCCGAGCGAAATGTTCCCAACACACCTGAGAGTGTAGCAAACGCCATGCGAGGGCGAAGGCCAAAGTTTTCGGATCGCTCACCATCTTTTGCCTGACGTCGGGTTGGAGTTGACCTCGCGCGCGCTTCTTGCAACTGCTGAACACATGAGGTCCGTGTTTCCGCAGAGTGCACCGGCGTTCGATGAATCCGCGCCGTCGAGTGACGATGTTTCCCGGAGCCGCACGAGCCTCACGCCGCCTTGTTCGCTGATGTTGAAGCTGTTCGAGGGCCAACGCGGGCCAATGCACTTGGGGCGACTCACCAAGGGTGAAGACGCGGGGCGCTTCGTCCTTTTGCGCGATTTGTCTGCACACGAAGTGCAGGAAATGGCCTCCGAGATTGACTTGGCGCGCAGCATTGCGCATCCCAAGTTGCTCAAGCTGCTCGGTTGCGTCCGAAGTGAGGGCCACACCTACCTTGCGAGTGAGTACGTTCCCGGCGTGGCGCTCACGGAAGTGCGCTCTGCCCTGCGCAAGCAACGCACGACGCTCCCGGCTCCCGTCGCGGTGAGGATCGCGTTGGACGCGCTCAAGGCGTCATTAGCCGCTCGTGAACTCTTGGGCAGCGCTACTGGCATCGCTGCGAGTAGCGTGTTCCATCCGGACGCGATTTGGCTCGCCGAATTTGGCGAAACCCTGCTCATTCCTGCGCCGGCGCCCCCTGCGGCTCCCGGTCGCACGCCCTACACCTCCGCCGCGGCCGACACGGCTCCCGGACTCATCATGGAGCTCGCGACCGGCCTCTCTCCGGCTCGCTTGCTCGGTCAGGGGTTGCGAGAGCACCTTCCCGAACAGTTAGCAGACGCGCTTTCCAAGGCACTCGCGCGTCACGTGGTCGCTGGCGACGATACAGAGGCAGTGCTCGTGGACTCGCTGTCGCAGCTCCCGGGTGAGCTGATCGGCAGCGAGCAAGACGTAGAGTCTGAGCTATTGCGCCTGGTTGGGCCGCGCTTGGAGAGCCGCCGGCTAATGTGCGCTGTGGACCAGGA
>JAQSWN010000341.1 GCA_029266615.1 Polyangiaceae bacterium | reverse complement strand
GGACAGCCGATCGTGGACAAAATCGAGCTCGCTCGCAATCCCGACGGCGGCATCTACTGGTTTTGCACGACCAAGCTGCCGTTGTTCGACGCCAGCGGGGAAGCGATAGGCGTCTGCGGGGTCACGCGCGACGTGAAGAAGATGAACACGACCAACGCGCGCTTTCTGACCTGGGCGCCCGTGCTCGAGACGATGCTGAACGACTACGCGCAGGCGCTATCCACCGAGTTCCTGGCGGGGAAGATGTTCCTCTCCGTCAGCCAGTTCAACCGGCTGTTTCGCAAGAAATTCCACACGACGCCGCGCTCGTACCTGACCAACGTTCGCATGAACGCCGCGTGTCATTTGCTGGTGTCGACAGAGCTCCCCATCTCGGAGATCGCCCTGCAAACCGGCTTCTACGATCAGAGTCACTTCACGAACCAGTTCGTTCGCCACCGGGGGTTGCCGCCCTCCCAATATCGGCAGAAGTACGCGAAGGAGTACGAAACCACGCCGCCTCCTGCGCCCGAATCGCAGCGCGAACCGCTGGAAAACGTAGTGAAAGCGCTGGGCTGAATGAAACCGCGCGACGGCGCGGCGCGCTTTGCAGTCGCCGTTGGCCTCGCGCTCGCCTCTTGTGGCAAGACGGACAGAGCGGGTGAGGAAGCGCGAGGCGACGCGTCAGCGGGGGCTCCGGCGGCCGTATCCGGAAGCGGTGGAACCACCGCGCCCCTGGGGGGCTCGGGCGGCCGAGAGACGGGCGACGTTGGCGGCACGGGAGCCGAGCTGGACGGCGGAGAAACAGGGTCGGGGCTCGCCGGCAACGACGGCGAGGGCACGTGCGTGGAGGGCGCTGCGTGCCAATGCGGCGACCTGACCGGGACCTTGAAATGCGCTGAGCCCGACCAAGGCCGCTGCTCATGCCCCCCGCTCGAGGTTTGCCAGACGGCGCCGCGTGAATGCTTCGAGCCTTGTGGGGGCACGCCGCTCGGCGTCTGGGTGCTCGAAAAAACCTGCTTCAACGCCGCGTCGGAGGGTGTCGGCTGCGAGGGTACCTCGCTCGACGCCGTGGGGTTAGCCGACAGTTTGCGCCTAGAAATCCTGGAGAATGAAGCGATAGTCGCGAAGGGCAGCGAACATTTGAACGTGACGGCGCGGGTCCCCCTCGCCTGCTTGGGCATCGAAAGCGTCGAACGCTGTGAGAGCGCTGACTTCTACGCTTCGCCGTTTTTGTACGCTCTATCGCGCCCGCTCCCTTGCGCGGCCAGTGAGTGCGGTCACTGCGAGTGCTCCGCGGAGCTCGAAGCTTACGCCGGCAATGGTTACTCCGGCTTCGGCAAGCCTTGGGAGCCGGGCTCGACGACGCTGTCGTTTGGCAGCATGGAGGTCCCCTATTGTGTCGACGGTGACACCCTCTGGGCCGGAGGCGTCAGTGCAGATGGCACGCCCAAAGCCGCCTACCAGTTTCGCCGCCGGAGCTGCGTCGGTGTGCCGCTACCATGCACGGAGCGCTCGGAGGCGGAGTGCGCAGTCGCGGAAGATTGCACGGTGGGGAGGTGCGTCGCCGTGGCGGCAAGCAACGCCGAGACCTGCTCCGGCTTCGCGACGTCCCAGGACGGCTGCGAATCGACGAGCGGCTGCAACTGGGAAGCAGGCGGGTGCTGGGGCAGTGCCAGCCAGGAGTGCGACTTCCGCAATTGCGACGAAGCGCCGGGCTGCAGCTGGGGGCCGCCGAAAGCTCGCTGCGGAGGCTCGCCTCAGAGCTGCTACGAGCGAGAAAACGAGGATTGCGGCGACACGCCCGGGTGCTCGGTACGCACTTGCCACGCCGATGGGGTGGACGGAAGCGTGCCCTGCGCCGCGCTCGCCCAGAGCGAGTGCAGCAAAGCGTCCGGTTGCAGCTGGAGCGGTTCCTCGTGCGGCGGCGTCACGGGTTGCCGCTTGCAGACGGACGCCACTGCGTGCGAAGCGCTCGGGTGCTCCCCGAGCCCTTCACCTCGTTGCGGAGGCTACCCGACCGTGGAGTGCTCTGCGCTCGGCGTCGACGAATGCGCCACCGAGCCCGGCTGCCGCTTGGAGTGGTGAAGGCTAGAGCGACTCGAAGAAGTCGTAAATCGAGCGGACGCCAAAGCACGGGATGCCGTGGTTCGTCGTGCCGTAATTGGGATCGTTGTGGTTGCACCAGCGCGTCTCGGCCTTGCAACCGCTGAACGTGACGCAACCGTCGTTGAATGCGGTGTTGTTGAGGCCTTTGGTGTTCGAACAGCTGCTGAGGTTCGGGTCGAACGGGGTGGACGTCATCGTGCACTCGTTGGAGGCGAGGTAAGGCTGAAGGTCCTTCTTGCCGTCCCCGTCGTTCAGGTTGTACTTCGTGCGTTCTTCGTCCTGCACGCCGTGGATGATGAGCGCCGGCACGGGGCCATTTTTCCACTTTTGACAGGCGACGGAAGACGCCACCGGCGCGACGCCGTCGAACGCGCCGTCACCGCTGCAGAGGAGCGCGACGATGAACTGCGCACCAGAGCTATGGCCGGTCGCGTAGATTCGGTTCTCGTCCACGCAGGCTTCGTTCAGCACGGCCGCTTGAATCTCGAGGAAGCGGTTCTTGTCCGCTTGCATGTTCCACCCCGTTCTGTTCGGCGAAGTGGCCGACGTAGAGTTGGGGTAAACCATCAAATACTTCTTGGCGAGATCACTGCTTCTGAACGTGTTCTCCATCGAGCTGTTGTCGTTGCCGGCCGCGTGGATCGCGAGCACCACCGGCACCGGGTCCTTGCCCGTGTAGCCCATCGGGATCCCGACGCGCGAGTTGGGGATCGTGACCTGCGCGCTTTGCTTCGCGCAGCCGGCGCTCGGCTTCACCACACGGCCGCCGCTTCCGCCGGCCCCGGCGCTGCCGCTGCTGCCACCGGCTCCAGCCGTGCTCATGCCCCCTGCGCCCTGACCGCCACCCGCGACCGTGCCCCCGCTGCCAGCGGACCCAGCCGCCCCGCTGCCGCCCGCGCCCGCCCCGGCGTTCGCTCCGCCGCCCCCCTGGTTGCCGACTCCGGCGGAGGTCGAGCTGCCGCTCGCTCCTGCGGTGGCGCCGCCGGTACCACCGGAGCTTGATCCACCTGCGGGCGAGCCGTCGGGCTCGACGGTTCCGGACGAGCAAGCGGCGACGGACAAGATGAGCAGACTAAGGGCGGTGCGGTTCATAGGGATGACAGGACGACGCGTCCGTGGAGCAGTGTCGCGCCGTGTGACGATCCGTCACCCGCGTCGTCGGCGTAGGAGGAGCAGCAGCGCGAGCGCCGAGAAAGCCGCGCCCTTCTCACCTCCGACGCCCACCCGGCAATCGCAGCCGCTGGAATCCGAGACCCCATCGGGTGGGGTGCTCGCGCCCGAGCCTCCTCCGCCGGGCGGCCCCCCTGCGAGCCCCGCGCTCCCGGCGAGCCCCGCGCTCCCGGCGCTGGCGCCCCCTCCACCTTGGCTCGCCGCGCTCCCCGCCTGCCCGGCTCCGCCCGGGCTGCTGCCACCGCTAGCGGCGCCGGCTCCCGCGGCAGAGGCGGACCCCGCGGCGCCGCCTTGGCCAGCAGCCCCACCCGCGCTGGCGCCACCCGCGCCGCCGACCGCGTCATCCAGAAACAGGAGCTGAGCGAAGTGGTAGAGGCTCCGATTCCAAACCGTCTTGGTGTGGCCCTGGTTCGCCTCGATTTGCCAGACATGGGGCACGTCGTTCTCGTTCAAGAAGTCGTGATAGTTCTCGCTATTGCCGATCAAGGTGTCTTCGCTGCCGCACGAGATGAAAATCACTTTGACGTCCTGCTTCAAGGCCGCAACGTTCATGATGTTCTGCGACGGCGGCCTCGTATTCGGCGCGGCCGAGTACGGCCCGATGTAGTGGAACACGTCCGTATGGGGGAATCCGAAGTTGAAGGTTTGCCCTCCCCCCATCGAAAGCCCGGAAATCGCACGTGAGTCGGCGTCGACGATGACCGAGTACGTCTTCTCGACCCACGGTATGAGGTCGTTCAACAGCACGTCTTCGTGCGCGACGAAGCCGTCCGAAGCGCCGTCCGTGTTGCCATCCGGCATGACCACGATCATCGGCTCCGCGAGCTGCTTGGAGTACAGGGAGTCCATGACGTTGTCGGCATTGCCTTCGTTGCTACCCTTGCCGAGCCACGACACTTCGTTGCCGCCGATACCGTGGTGCAGGTAGAGCACGGGGTACTTCGTGCTCGCGGAGTAGCCAGGCGGCGTGTAAACGCTGACCTTCTGCATGCCACGGCTCCGAGTCGGGTAAGAGACGGACTCGTCCACCTCGCCGTGCGCAATATTGGGGTTCCGTGCGTCGAACCCTTGAGGAGGGACCGGCAAGTTGGCTGGCTCCACCGCCCCCGCGAGTGATGGCGCCAGCAGCAAACCCATCGCGAGACCACTCCTGAGCCAAGATATTCCGGGCATGAATCGCTCCTTTTACCGGCGGGACGTTCCACGCAGTGGCGCGCCGTCTTCGGATCCGTCGCGCGCGTGGCAGAGGCGTCACCTTGGATAATCCGCGCACTGCCCGCGCTGGAGCACCCGCATGAGGCAGCCTTGCCGGATGCGCCGCCGGCCCCCTGACCACGCCTCCATCTGCTCGGCCGCGCGCGGCCGTGGTCGTCGCTCGGTCAACGCTTGCGTCGCCGCGCTGCTAGTTGGCGCCTGCGCCGTCTACGACGTGCCGCAAGAGCGGGAGCGAGCGACGGGTGGCGGCGCCGCGGGCAACGTGGGTCTCGCGGGCTCCAGCGCAGGGAGCGCGGCTCAAGCGGGGTTGGGCGCGACTTCGAGCGTGGGGGGAATCGGTGCAGGCGCAGGCTCCGAAACGGGAGGCACCACCTCGCTGGGCGGCGGCAGCGGTGAGGGAGGCGCCGCAGGAGAAGATACCGAGAGCGGCGGCGCCGGCATGTCCGGAGAAGCAGGGGCGGGCGCAGGCGGCGCGAGCGGCGGCAGCGGCGGCAGCGGCGGCAGCGGCGGCAGCGGTGGCTCCTCTCAGCAACCGGACGCGTGTCCGCGCGATCCGCAGAAGGTGGCGCCGGGCAAGTGCGGCTGCGGCGTGCCGGACGTAGCCACCGCGACGATGGCCGATTGCGCCAAACTGAAGGCGAAGCTTTCCACCCGCTACGACTTCGAGGGCGCGGGAACCACGGTGACGGATCGCGTCGGTACGCGCCACGGAGTCGTTCGGGGTGCTCAGTTGTCACGAATCGACGGGAAAGGCGTCGTGCTGCTCGGCGGCGGCACGACCGGCGGCTACATCGATTTGCCCAACGATATCCTCCCCGGCACGAAGAACGCCTCGTTCGAAGTGTGGCTGAGTTGGGGCGGCGGCGAAGCCCAGCAGCGCCTCTTCGATTTTGGAGACACGAGCAACAACCTGGAAAACACACCGGGAAACGGCCGTAGCTATGTGTTCGCGACCGCTCAGGCGGCATCCGGCCCGGCTCAGGTCGGGTTTTCTCTCGACGGGGTTTCGAGCGAGCAGCGGGTCGAAGCGAGCGCCGCTCTGCCTACTTCGCTCTCCCAAGTGGTGGTCGTCATGGACGACGACCGCAATCGGATCCTGCTGTACGTCAACGGGAAAGCGTCCGGAGACGGCGAGTGGCTTGCGTCTCTTTCCAGCGTCGCGACCCGGAGCTCAGCGGAGTGTTCCACGAGTTTCGCGTGTACGGCGCGGCGCTCGACGCCGCCGAGGTCGCGTCGACCTACGCGGGCGGCACGGACCCGCTCTACCTCGCCTACTGACGGCGACTACGACGCGTCAGCGCCCAAGCCGCCGTGGCTAGCAGCAGCGGCAGCGCTCGCGGCGCGCGCCCGGCATGAAACGCGAAGTCGCAGCCGGTAGCCCCCGAAGGCGCCTCTTGCGGCGGGTCGGGCTGCGGCGGAAGGCTCGCACCGCCTCCTTCCGAGCGTTCGTCCGAGCAGTGACCGTTGGCACAGGTCGCGCCCGGGCCCGCGCAAAGCGAAGAAGGGTCGCCGTTGTCGATGACGCCGTCGCAGTCGTCGTCGTAACCGTTGCAGGTTTCCGGAAATGGTTCCCCGGGGGTGCAGTCCGCCGCGTTGCAACCGCTGGCTTTGCGAGCGCACAAGCCGACGCCGCAAACCCGCTGCACGCCTTCGTCCGTCGTTCCGTTGCAGTCGTTGTCTCGGCCGTCGCACACTTCCTTGGCGCCGGGGTGGAAGAGCGCGTCTCCGTCGTCGCAGTCTCCATCGCACGTTCCGAAGCCTTCGGCCGGCTTACAATCCATGAAGGTCGTGCGCCCCATCACGCCGTGACCGTCGCCGTCCGCGTCCTCACAAAAGAGCTGGCTTACGACGTCTTCGTCCACGTTGCCGTCGCAATCATTGTCCCGCAAGTCGCACTGCTCCGAAGCCGCCGGATAGATTCGAGGGTTGAAGTCATCGCAGTCGCCCGGCGCTGCGGCGTAGCCCGCCGGGGCCTCGCACTCCTGGCGTGAACGATAGGCGGGGTCCGTGCTGCCGAATCCATCCCCGTCCTGATCGATGTAGAAGGCGCGGCCCGAGCACCCGACCACGAGCTGAAGGTGCGCGGCTCCCGCGCCGTCTCCGCGGTTGGTGCGGTCGGCGTTGGAGGACAGCGCGTACACGTCGAAGGCGACGCCGGTCGCCTCGGCGGCGGTCCATTGAGCTTTGAAGGCGATGCTTCCGCCACTCCCCGCGCGAGGCGTCGCGTGAAAGACGCCCGAAGAGTCCAGCGCGGTTCCTGCCTCCGCGGCCTTGAAAGCTCCGGGGCTGTCGAACGCTGTCGTGAGGTAAAATCCTGCCGTCGGCCCGTTCGTCTGCGACACCGTGATGGTCAAAGTGATGGGCTCGCCCACCGCGGCGACGAGGGGCTCGGCGCTCAGCGTCACCTTGGCCGGCTCTCCGCCGCTGTGACACCCATCGCAGCCCAGCGCCGCGAGCCCCGCCGAACGGGCGTGGCCGGCCTGAGCAAAAAGCAGCAGGGCGGCCAGCGTCGCCGCGCAGGTCGGCACTCGGATGAAGCGCATGCGTTCGGACCTAATCGAGGTAGTTTGCGATGGCGTCGTACCAAGTGCGCGCCATGAAGCCGTAACCGGAGTCGTTCGGGTGCAAGCTGTCGCTGCTCAATCCGGAGGACGGCATCTTGCCCATGTCCACGAGGACCACGTGCTGCCCTTGGCTCGCGCGCGCTTGGACCAGCCCCGGCAAGCGTGCGTTGTAAGCCGTGCGGGCGGCGGGGTTCCAGCCGATGGGCGTAATCTGGGCCACCACCACGAGCGCGTTGGGCGCCGCGCCGGTGATCTTGCCGAGCAGGCTATCGAGCCGCTCATGGATCGTGCTCGTGCCCTGACTCGCGCTGACGTCATTCGTGCCAATCATCAGCAGCACGATGTGGGGAACCGTATCGAAGGCGGGCGACGGGACGAGCTTGGAGATACCGTCGCCGAAGGAGACGTAACCCGAATCGATCGTCCAGCCCGAATGACCCTCGTGATTCTTCGAGAACGCGGCGCCCCCCACTTGATCCGGGCCGCCGCGGAGCGAGCCGACGAACCTTACATTTCGTTCATCCTTGACCATCAAGTCGAACAGCTTGGAGCGGTAGCCAGCGAGATCCGAGGAGCCGACGCCGTTCGTTATCGAATCGCCGAAAGGCAAAATCAAACAGGGCGCTCCGCCCGCTGGGCACGGCTCGAAAGCCCCGGTACCGGGCGTCCCTCCTCCACCTCCCGCTCCCCCACCTCCCGCGCCCGTGCCGGCGGTGCCTGCAGCGGCCTGGGTGCCGCCCGCACCGGCCGTCGGCGCTCCGCCTTGGGCGGCGCCGCTCGCCGCGCCTTGGCTCGTACCGGCCGCTCCTGCCAAGGTGGAGGTCCCCCCCTCCGGC
>JAQSWN010000112.1 GCA_029266615.1 Polyangiaceae bacterium | reverse complement strand
GGCGTGTATGAGAGCGGCGGCTGCGACGGCTCGCTCGGCATCGCCTCGCTCAGCTCTGCGTCCGCGAGCGCCTCGAGCTCGGCCTCGCTCAGCTCGTCGGTTGCAGGGAGCGAAAGGCGCGCGGCGCCCACGCTCTCCAGCAGCTCGTCGATGCCGTCATGCGGTTCCTCGAAGCTGAGCTCGCTCAGCGTCTCGACAGCGGCGACGCTGGAGCTCGGCAGATTCTCCACGATGCCGGCTTCGTCCAGCGACAGCTCTTCGATTTCCTGCGCACTGGTTTGAATGTGCGCTTCTTGCACGCCGGCCGGGGGTCGCGCCGTTTGGGCCGTCCGCTCCAAGAAGCCTTCGATGTCATGCAACGTGGGCATCGCTTGCACGCGCGTGACCTCGTCGTCTTCGCCGAACGGCAGCTCGCGTCTGGCGGGCGTGGGCGCCACGTACGGCGGTGGCGCCTGCAAGGTCGGGGGGGCGGCGTCGCTCCCCTGGCTCGGCGTCGGAGCGCGCGAGCTACCAGGGCGTGGCAGGCTGGAGGCGCCGCCCGGCCGGGGCACGGAAGTGCCTGGACGGGGCGGAGAAAACGCCGGCGGCGGCGGAAGAACCGGGATCGCGGGCGCGCCCGACGCCTCCTGTGCGCCCGGCGGCGGGACGACCTCCGCGGCTTTGCGCCGACTCACCTGGTCCGCCAAACGCTGGAGCTCGAGCGTCGTGGCCGCGTCCAGGTTCCCGACCCAGGTCGGCTCGTCGTCGGGAAACTCGCGTGAGCTGGGGGCGTGCAGCACGCGTCCTTCGGACGGTGGCGGGGGCTCACTTGCTTTCGCGGCACCGGGGCGCGCCGTCTCGGCCTTCGCGAGGGGAGGGGGAGCGTCGGACAGCAGCGAGTCCAACAGCGCGTCCGCTTCGAAATCCAGATCGTCGCCCAGCTCTTTACCGATGCTGCTCGGGCTGCCGCTCAGGCCGGCTCGGCGCGCGGGCTTGTCGTCGTCCCTGTCGCTCATCGCACTCCCATCCCGAGCTGCTCGCGCAGATCCAAATACGTGGGGGAGAGTACGAACGACAGCAAGCGCTCGGCTCGCGCTCGTTCGTCCTGTCCCTCGCCAATCGGCGCTCGCGCGCGCCCGCCGAGCACCCACGAAACGTCGCCCGCGGCGATGGCCGCCATTCGGTCCAAGCTGGAGGTCGCGGCCCGCACCCAACCCCGCAGATCGGGCGCTTCGTTGGCGACGGCGCGGGCTAGCTCGGGCAGGAGCTTGCGCACGCGCCGTGGCATCTCTTTGGCCAGCTGGCGCTGAAACTCGCCCAGCATCGCGAAGGCGGGTGAGGGCAGCTCCACCTCGCCCAAGCGACAAGCAGCGACGACCAGCGCGGCGACGTTGTCCGGCTCCTGATGGCCGAGGACGGTGGTGCCGCGCCGGAGCGCGTACAGCTCTCTCGCGACCGCTTGACGGTGGATGGGCGAGAGCGGCGCGGTAACGGTACTGCCGAGGACGATAGCGGGCGTATCGAGGGGGATGGCGCGCACGACGCCTGGGTCGCTGCCGCCGACGTAAAGCTCGAACTCGCCGATGCCGAGCGCGCCGGCCCAGGCCGCGATTTCGCTCCGAATCGGCAACCCTGAACGCGCCTCCACGCGCTCCTTCTTCGTCACCCCGAAGGCTTGCAAGCTCGGCCCCAGCGCGGCCGTGATGGTGGTGGCCATCACGCGCATCAGCTCCGCGACCGCGCCGTGGTCGTCCGGATCCGCCAGGTGCGGGAGCGACGCGTCTTCGATGGCGATCTTGGGGACGTTCGCGACGCGCCGATCCAGACTGCCGAGCTCCTTGTCGATTTCGGGGCTTCCTCGGCCGATCGCCGACAGCGCCCCGAGCGCGGCCTGGCGTTGCGGCATGTTGCCCAAGTACTGCGCGATCTTCGCGAGCCGGGTGACGCGCTCGACGTCCAGCGGGTCGTCGGTCAACCTCTGCACGAGCGTGGCTTGGGCGCGGGCGAGCAGCGGCCGCGCGCGCGACTCTTCGACCGCAGAGCTGAGCAAGAGGTCGATGGCTTCGCCGTCGTCGGGCGATTCCGCGAGCAGCTTCTCGACGGCAGCCCGTGCCGCGGCCGGCTGTCCCAGCTTGTCTCGGTAGATGGCGAGCGCGAGCCGCGCGGCTTGCAGGCGGCCATCCCGGCTATCCCGCTCGTTCATGAGCAGCTCGAGGATCTCCGTCGCGCGTTCGAACGCGCCCGCCTTGGTGGCGACCTTCGCGAAGCGCTCGCGAACGGGGAGGGTGGAGAGCTTGGCGTCGTGAAGGGCGGTGAGCACGTCCAGCGCGCGCGCCGGGTCTTTCAGCTTGTTCTCGAACAGATCCACGGCTGCGACGCCGCTCATCAGCCGCTGCTGGGTAGGCGCTTTGGGGTGCGCGGAAAGCTCCGCGAGGTGACTTGCGGCCTCCTCGAAGCGGCCGAGCGTGATGTAAATTTCGCCGGAGAGCGCGAGGGCGCCGACGTGGTCGGGCTCCAGCATACGCACGTTCTCGAGCGCGGCGAGCGCGCCTTCGCGGTCCCCTTTGCCGCGCAGCACGCGCGCGCGCTCCCAAAAAAGCTTGGCGATTTCGTCCGGATCCTCCGCGACCCCAAGGCGACGCGTGATCAAGTCCAGCAGGCGCTCGTCGTCTTTGCGCTGGCGAACGATGCGGAACAGGCGATCGAAGGCCGCTCCTTGTTTGATGTCGCGCTCCACCGCGCGTGAGAGAGCGAACTCTCCGCGCGAAGGGTCATTCAGCTCGTCCAGCAAGATGCTCGCGGCCTCGGCCCAGAGCCGCCCGCCCGCGTCGCCGTCGCTAACCGCGTCCCCGAGAGCCGCGCAGGCCTCGGCGAGCGTGCTTCGATCACCGGCGGCCGCGGCGGCGGCCCGTAGCCCCTCCCAGCCCGCGAGATCCTCGGGGTGCGCATCCACCACTCGACGGAAGGACTCCAGCGCTTGCGCTACGTCTCCGTAGGCGAGCTGGTTCATGCCCGCGAGCGCCAAGGCGAGCGGGGCGCTCTCGGTGCCGAGCAGCTCGCCCACGTCCAAGAGCGCGCTGGCGCGGCGCCGCGGATCGCAGCCGGGACTGGCGAGCTCCAAGTTCGCCAGGCGCACGGACGCGTCGGCGGACTCCGGCGGCGGATCCAGCTCCATGCCGGAGAGCCAGCTCACCAGCTCCGAGCCCGCAAGGAGCGCGGCCGCGCTCGGCCCCGTCACACGGCTGGCCAACGTACGGCGCGCCTGCACCTCCGCCGGCACGTCACCCGCGGCGGTGGCGGCAGCCAGCCATTCCAGCGCCGCGACCGGCGAGCCGTCGGCGGCGGCCCAGGCCGCCGCGGCTTCGTTCAGCTCGCTCGAGCCGAGCGTGCTGCTGCTCAGCGTGAGCACGAACAGCGCCGCGCCGCACGCCGCCGCCGCGGCGGTGCTGCGCTTCGAAAGCTCTTTCAGCGCTTCGGTGCGGCGCTCCAGGTCGCGTCCCGAGCTGCCCCACAGCGCGCGCCCGAGCGCCAAGGCCGTCGCCACGTCGTCGGGTGTCTCTTCGGCTACGACCGTCTCCAGCGCGTCCGCGGCCGCCGAGGCGTTGCCGTCCTTGCCCGCCTCCAAGCCGAATCGCTCGAGCGCCGCGACGGCGCGCTCGCGGGCGTCCGCGGACTCCAGCACGCGGCGTCGTGCGTCCAAGTCGTCCGGCTCGGTCGCGCGGCGCGCCAGCTGGGTCATCAGCTCCGCGGCGCCGGGCGAGCGCTCTTCCGCGCGCTCGAAACTCACCAGCGCGTTCTTGCGGTCGCCGCTGCGAAAGCGCAGCAGGCCGGACTCCAGCCAGAGCGCCGCGCCCAGGTCGCGATCGTCTTCGCCTACGGCCGAGGCGGTCTTTTCCAGCACTTCGCACGCGGCGCTCACGTCGCCGGACTCGCGCAGCTCGCGCGAGAGCGCGCGACAGACGACCAGGTCGCTCGGCTCTGCGTCGTGCAGCTCTCTCAGTCGCGCGACGTAGCCCGTGAGGTCTCCGCCGGCGCGAGTGAGCGCGGCCGCTACCGTCACGAGGGCTCGGGCGCGGGGCTCACTGTGCGGCCTCACGACGTCCGCCAAAAGCGAAAGCTGGCTCACACCTTCGGCGATGAGGGAGGCCTCCGTCGCGTCGCCGCCCGAGATGAGGGGCCCGACCAAGCTCGTGAGCACCGCCCCTAGCCAGCCACCTTCCGGCAGCTTGCCGATGCTCTGGAACGCGGCCAGAGCGCCCGCGCGATCGCCACGCAGCGCTCGCATGCGTCCGAGCTCCAGCCACAGCCCGAGCGCTTCACCCTCGTTCGCGCCCTGCGCGACGAGGCGACGCGTCGCTTCCTCGTACCAAGTCGCGTCGTCAATGAGGGCGGCCAGGAGCCGTGCCAGACGACCGACCAGGGAAAGGGGCGCGCCGGCAAGCCCCGCCTGAGAGAGGGCGAGCTTCGCGCCCTGCGCGTCGCCAGCGGCCCGCGCGAACACCTCCGCGCTCATCAGATAGTGTCGCGCCTTGGCCGCGTCGGACGGGAGGTGCTCGGCCGCGCCCTCGAGGGCCGCGGCTAGAGCTTGCGGGTCGCCGCCGCCACCCAAAATGTCCAGGTACAGCGCGCGGGCCGGGATACTTGCCGGATCGGCCGCGAGGGCTTGCTCGATGGCGGCGCGAGCGCCGGCCGCGTCACCATCTCCGGCCGCGGCTTCGGCAACGCGCAGATGCAGCGCGGCCGCGAGCTCGCCTTGGACGCCGCGCGCGAGCTCGCTCCGTGCCAGTCGGGCTGCGGTCGCGATGTCGCCGCTCGCTTCGGCGGCGTGCAGGCGCGCTCTCACGAGCAGTGGCTCCGTGGGCAAGAGCTCCAGGGCTTGGTCCAGTAGCGCGACCGCGCCCGTCAGGTCTCCGCGCGCCCGCTTGCGGTCCGCGGCCAGGAGCCAAGCATAGGCGGCTTGGGCGGCGCTGCGCTTGTGGCTGGGTACGCCGACTTTGTCTGCCGCCGCAGCGTTGCCGAGCGAGAGCGCGATGGCGTCCGCGAGCGCCTCGAGCGCACGCTCCTCCACGTCTGGCGCGCCGCTGCCGCGGCCGTACGCGGCGAGCGCTTCGAGCGCCTCGAACGTCGCGGCCGCGCCGATGCCGACCGCTTCTTCCAAAGCGTGGCGGGCCGTGACCGTCTCGCCGCCCGCTGACCGGAGCTCACCCAAATCGATGAGCAGCAGCTGTTTCCACAGCGGATCCTGCGCGAGCCGCGCTCTTGCCGCGAGAGCTCGGTCCCGCAGCTCCGCGTCACCGGTCTTGCCGGCTGAAAGCTCCAGAGCCAGCCAGAGCGAGGCGTCCTCCGGAGACTCGTCGGCGGCGGTCTCGAGCAGCATGCGCGCAGCGCCGTCGTCCCCCTCATGGTCGCTGGCGAATGTTGCCTGATCCAGCAGGGCGCGCGCCCGCTCTTCCGGCGTCTCCGCCACACGCGCCAGCCGCTCCAGCAGCTTGCCAAGGTTCTTGTAGGACTGGCGCCGCTCGATGATGGCGATCAGCCGTTCCAGCGGCTCGCGGAAATCCGGGTCGGCGTTGACCGCGCCCAGCTGGTCTCGCGCGCTGCCGGCTTCGTCGCCCAGTGCTTCGGACAGGACGCCCAGCTCATGGAGCAGGATGGCCTTCGTGGCCGCGCCTTCCGCCGCATCGTGCTCTGCTCTAAGGCGCTGTATGACCGAGGTCACCAGGGCCAAGTCCGACGGCGCAGGTTGCGCCTGAGGAGGCTTGCTCGTGCTCACCATGAATCCCGGGGGATCCTCGGGACATTAGTCCCGCGAGCGCGAGCGTGTCACTCGTTACGACGCACGACCCAGTATCCTTTGGGTGTATCGACCGGGTCCGGGTGAACTTTTCCTTTCTCGAGCATGAAAAGGACGTACTCAATCGGGGGCTCGATCACGCCTCGCGGCAACCGTCCTGCGTCAGTCGTCGACCCGCGATCGCCCTTGGCAACCGCCGCTGCGAAGTCCTTGGAGGCAAGCTCGATCGATTCTGTGGCGCGTTTCTTGGCTTCTTCCTTCGTGCGCGCGTCCGCCGGCGCTCCTTGTGCGCCACGGTAGGTGAACACCACGGCCCCGAAGCCGACGCGCGCCGGAGCGCTGGCCGGGAGCTCCGGAACCTTCCCACCGTCCGGAAACGTCTCGAAGCCGTCCGCTACGCCCGGCTCCGCGTTCGCGTCGTCTTCGGGCTTGGGTGCAGCGCTCGCGCTCGGGGTCGGTGCGGCGCTGAGCGCGGCGCTCAGCGCCACGCTCGGCTTGGGCGCCGGGGCGGGCTCGGGCGTGCGTTTCGGGCGCAGACCGAGCACGAGCGCCGCAGCAAGAGCTGCGACGGCGAGCAGGCCGACGGTGACGCTAGTGGTGCGCTGCATGTTTTCTGGGGCCGGCGGTTAGCACGGCACGGCCCCGCCGCGTAGACGAGAAAGCGGGCAACGCGGGCGTGGACCTGACAACGCGCTTCGCCGGCACGGGCGAGAAAGCGGGAGGCCGGCCGCGTAGACGTTTCGTTTTGGGCAGAGGTGCTGCTAGAACACTCTTTCAGGGTACATGTTCAAGGTCGAGTGCCCGGGCTGCAAGGCTCCCTATCAGGTGGACGAGCGCAGGATCCCGTCGAGCGGGCTCAAGATGCGCTGTCCCAAGTGCGGGACCTCGTTCAAGGTCGACCCGCCGTCGGACGCGCGACGCACGGGTCCCAATGCTGTCTTCGGCGGCGTGCTCGGAGTCGGGGACTCGGGGCCCCCACCAGCCGTTGCGCCTCCCGAGCCGGCCAAGGGCACCATGCTCGGCGTCGCACCCGCTCGCTCCAACGCGCTCAAGGGCACGATGCTCGGTGTCGCGCCGGCGGGGCTGGCTGGCTTCGGCGCACCGCAGCCGCCGCCCGCGCCGCCCGCGCCGCCGCCCGCCGCTGCGCCAGCGCGCCCACCGGTGCCGGGGCGTCCGCCCATTCCGCGTCCGGGCGCGGCTCCCGTCGCGCCCGCGGACGACCTTCCTGCCGTCGCGACACGCGCCCCCGCCGACGCTATCGATCTACCTAGCATCTCCGCGCCGAGGCCGAGGCCCGTGGTTCCCGCGCCCGTCGCCGCGCCGCCAGCGGCAGCGACGATCTCGTCCCTGCCGCCCATGGCCCGCTCGGAGCTGGAGCTGGATCTGCCGGCCGTGGGGCGAGCGAGCGGTGGGGTAGAGCTGCCGTCGCTCCGCTCGGCGGCGCCAAGCCCATTGCCGGCTCCGTTGGCGGCCCCGCTCGAGATCGAGCTGGATTTGCCGGCGGTGGGCGGTCCCTCTGCTCGGCCGCCGGCGGCGCTGGGATTCAGCGGCTTGCCCGCCACCGCGCCGCAACGCGGCGGCATCGACTTGCCATCGGTCTCGCGTAGCGACCCCCACTTGCCGGCGGTCGCGGGCGCTTCGTCCAGCGCGGGCCTCCCGGCACGCCCGCCGGTGCCGCGCCAAGGCAGCGGCGCGATCGGTATCGAGCTGCCGTCGCCACGCGGTGTCGCGGAGTCGCGTCGCTCGAATCCGAACGTCTCGCTTCTGGACGTAGATCTGCCGCTCAGCGCGCCGGATTTACCGAGGTCGATCGAGCTCGAGCTGCCATCGCCATCGCGCGGTAGCTTGCCGTCGCTAGCCGCGGAACTGCCGTCGCCGAGCGGCGGCAACTTGCCCGCTTTGGGCGGCAACTTGCCGTCCGTGGGCGGCAACTTGCCGTCCGTGGGCGGCAACCTTCCGTCCCCGAGCAGCGGTAACCTTCCGTCCCTGGGCGGCGGTTTGCCCAGCCTCGGCGGTGGATTGCCATCGCGCAGCTCACCGGAGCTACCGGTCCAGCCCGCGTCCCTCGCGCCGACGACGTCGCCCAGCATTCCGCCGGCTCTTGGCGGAGCCTTCCCGACCGGTAGCGGCGTCTCCACGCCGGGCATGCGCGTGCCCGCCTTCGCTTCGAGCGAGCCGCCCGCGTTCGCGGAAATCGAACTGCCCCCGAGCGAAAGCTTGCCGCCTCCGCAGCCTTTCGGCGGCGGGTTCGGCGAGGTGGACCTGCTCGGCAGCCTTCCGCCGCCTCGCGCCGCCGCGCGCGCCCCGTCCTTCGCCGACTTGGAAGCGGACCCGTTTGGCGAAGCGCCGCTTCCGGGGCCGATGTCGTCCGGACCGGGCCCCGCACCGGTGCCGACGCGGAGCTTCGCCGCGGCCGAAGCTGCCGCAGTTCAGCGGCAAACGGGCGGCGGCGGCACCGACTACGGCGAGGTGAGCTTGGACGGCGGCGGCGCGCTCGGCGGCGATGTCGCGCTCGACGCACCTTTACCGCCTCCGCCCGCAGCCAGCGCCTCTCGCGACGACGACATGGAGTTCGGCGCGGTACCGCAAGAAGCTCCGCCCGGAGCCGCCGGCCAGTCGCGCGTCGCCGGCCCATCCAGCGCCAATGGCACGTCGCAAAAGAAACCGAAGGGTCGCCTCGGCTTGCAGCTGCTGGCGGCTTCGTTCGTGCTTGGCCTCGGCGGAGCGGCGCTGGCCCTCATTCCTTCGGTGGGGCCGTTCGGCGCCTTTTTCGTGCTGGATCGCTTGAACGCCGGCGAATACCAAGCCCTCGTGCTGTCGACGGCCAAGAGCGCCAACGCCGCGCTCGCCCAAGACACGTACCCAGCCGCTACCCGCGCGCAGCAAATCGTCGCGAGCGCTCAAGAGAGCTCTCGGCGCGCGAAAGGGCTCTCCGCGCTCGCGGCGTATGTCGGCTTCACTTCGGAGCTTCGCTTCGGCACTGACGCCGCGGCTCACGCGCGGGCCACCGTGCTGCTGAGCGAGCTCGCGGAGGAGACGGACGTGGACATGCTGGACCTCGCGCGCGCGGCGGAGGCCGCGGCTGACGGCCAAATCGCCAAGGCGCGCCAGCTCTTGGGCGCGGCCGAGGCGCGAGGCAAGACGGCGGAGAGCGCGCTGCTCCGCGCGGAGCTAGAGCTGCGCGCGAAGGACGCGAAGAACGCGCTTTTGGCGTGGGAAGCTGCGCGCAGCTATGGAGATACGCCGCGCCTGGGTTTCGGCCTCGCCCGCGCGAAGTACGCGGCCGGAGACACCGACGGCGCGCTCAAGGGCGCGGAGGCCGTGCTGCTCATGCACCCCGCGCACGTCGGCGCGCGCGTGCTGGTGGCAAGGCTTTCGTCTGGTTCGCGCGAGAACGAAGCGCGCGCGCTCACGTTACTGGAGTCGGTCGTGAAGGATCCGCGCAACGCCAGCCCCGACGAGCTGGTGCAGGCGCACACTCTCCTCGGCAGCGTTCACCTCGGTCGCTCGCGCATCTCCGCGGCGGAGGCCGCCTTCGGCGAAGCCCTCAAGATTAACCCCAAGGCCGCGCGCGCCCTGGTCGGTCTGGGGGACTCCTTGTACCGCGCCGGTCGCTCCTCGGAGGCCGAGGCGCGCTTCAAGGCTGCCACCGAAGCGGATCCGGACGACCTTGGCGCAAAGGTCGGCGTCGCCAAGAGCAAGCTTGCGCTGGAGCGCGTGCAGGAGGCGAGCGCGCTCTTGAAGAAGCTGCGGGAAACGAACCCTGCGTCGCCCACGGTCGCGTACTGGTTCGGTCGCGTGCAAGAGGCGCTCGGCGCCCGGGACGTCGCGCAGGCCGCGTACCGTGAGGTGCTCAAAGTCGCGCCCGCAGATCCGGCTTCCGCGGACGTCTACATCGCGCTCGCCATGCTGCTCAATCAGGAAGGCCGCGCGGAGGACGCCCAAAAGACGCTCGACTCCGCGAAGCAGCTCATGCCCAACGTGCCCGGCGTGTGGCGGGCTCTCGGCGACGTCGCGCAATCTCAAGGCCGTTACAAGGAAGCGCTCGCGCATTTTCAGCGCGCGGCTTCGCTGGATCCGCAAGACCTGGGAGCGCTGTTCCGAATCGGCGGGGCGCTGCGCCGTGACCGCCAGTTCGAAGCCGCCTCCAAAACGTTCGACGACGTGGCCGTCATCGACAAGGACTATCCGGGCCTCGCGCTGGAGCGCGGCCTCCTGTACGAAGCCTCGGGCCGCACGGAAGAAGCGCTCAAGCAGTACGAGGACGCGCTCGCCAAAGCTCCGACGGATCCGGACCTCATGCTGCGTGTCGGCTGCGGTAAAGCCGCCGCCAACCGCGCGGAGCAAGCGGAGGAGCTGCTGCGCAAGGTCCTCAGCCAGCGCCCAAGCTCGGCGGAGACCCACCACTGCCTCGGCCGCGCCCTGCTCATGCAGGGAACGCGTCTGGCGGACGCGCTGCGCATGCTGGAGCGCGCGGTGGAGCTGGACCCGAACCGCGCCGAATACTTCCTCTACGTTGGCTGGGCTGCCAACGAAGCCGGCAACGTGCCCAAGGCCGAAAAGTCCTTGGCGGAGGCTTTGCGCCTCGATCAAGGCTTGGCGGACGCGTACTGGCAACGCGGCGTCCTCCGCCAGCGCCAAGGCGCAGTGCGCGACGCCATCACGGACCTCACCAAGGCGCTCGCGCTCCGTCCTAGCCGCCACGAAGCGCACGCCGCCCTCGCCGACGCCTACTACGACCTCGGACGCGAAGCGGAAGCGATGCGCGAATGGCAGCTCGCGATTCAGGCTCAGCCCGACAACGCCACGTGGCGGTTCCGGTATGGCAAGCTCCTCGCCGCCAATCGCCAAAACGAAGCCGCGATCGAACAGCTCACCAAAGCCCTCGCGCTGATCGACGCGGTCGACCCGCCGCCCCGGTGGCGCTGGGAGGCTCACCACGCGCTCGCCCGCTCCTTGGGGCAAAACCCCGAAGCCGCCAAGCACTGGGAGCAGTTCCTGCGCCTCGGACCGCGCGACTCGCCCTACCGCGCCGAAGCCAAGGCCGTCCTGGACAAAGCCGGCAAGCCCTGGACCGGCGACTGACCCCTCATCGCGGTCACTCCCGAGGGTAGGGCTGCCACCCCGCAGCCCACCGCAGAAGCCGCCATGGCGGATCTCGGTCTCGCCGGGTCGTCCGCAGATCTAAGCTTCACAGGAGACGTGGAGACGGGCGTTGCGGGAGCGAGAGCGGTTGGGGGTCGCGCTGCCGCCTGCGGATTGTAGGGAGACGGGAGTTGCGGGAGCGCGACGGCCGGGGGCGGCGGCGCGAACCCTAAGTCTGGGCTCCCGTCACTCCCGTCTCCCACCTCCTGTTGACCGCGAGCGACAGACTCCCGTCACACCCGTCTCCTGTTGATCTCGAGCTGCAGGAGCGAACCGGGGGCGGGGAGCGTTCGTGCCGGGGCGTGACCGGGTTCGTTGGCCCACCCGCACAAAATGAAAACGCCGCGCAGCCTCAGCCGCGCGGCGTTCGATTCGTGACGTACCTGAATCAGCTCTTGGCGGGCTCGCCCACCGTAAACTCGTACGAGTACGTCGCGTCGCCGGTGTGCCCGTCGTCCGGCGGCTGGAGCGTGAGCCCCGTGAGCGCGTTCGACACGCAGGCGCCCAGCTCCGCGGGGCCTTCGGTCTTGATGTCCTTGAAGACGCCCGTCTTGTGCTCGACGGTGAACTTCACCGTTACGGTCCCGGCGGCGGTCTTGTTCGTCTTCAGGATGTTGTCGTAGCAGGCCTTCACGTCGGCGTTCTTCGTCTCCATCACCTTGGCGACGTCGTCGCGGTAATGGTCGGCGTCACGAACGGCAACGCTGCAACCGGTCGTGGCGGCGAGCGCAAACCCAATCAGCGCGAATGACTTGGTCATCATGAGCTCCTCTTTGCCTTTCACGGTTTCGCGGAAGGCTTCGCCTTCTTCTCAGCGGCCTTGTCTTCGGCGGCCTTCTTGTCGGCAGCGGCTTTCTCGTCCGCGGCCTTCTTGTCGGCGGCGGCCTTGTCGGCAGCAGCCTTCTTGTCCGCAGCCGTCTTGTCGGCAGCGGCCTTCTTATCCGCGGCCGCTTTCTCCGCGGCCGCTTTCTTGTCGGCAGCGGCCTTCTCCGCGGCCAGCTTCTTGGCCGTGGCGGGATCGACCGGCGCGGGCTCCGGCTCTTTTTCCTTCACGGTCGTCTTCGTCTCGCCGATGACCTTTTCTTTGCCGGTCTTCGGGTCGATCTCGACCTTCTTCTTCGTCACGTCTTGTTCGATGATGTTGAACTCGACGCGGCGGTTCTTCTCGCGGCCCTCTTCCGTCGCGTTGTCGGCGATCGGCCTGGTGATGCCGTAACCCTTGGCCGTGAGGCGCTTGGCGTCGATCCCGTGATCCACGCAGTACTTCATGACGGATTTGGCGCGCTCGTCCGAGAGCGTCAGGTTGCGCTTGGCGTCCCCTTCGGCGCTGGCGTGGCCCTCGATAGCGAGCTTCTTGATGTGCTCGTTGTCCTTGATGACCTTGACGATGTCGTCCAGCAGCGAGAACGACTGCGGCAAGATGACCGACTTGTTGTTCTCGAACTGAATCTTCTCTTTGAACTCGATCTTGTTGTCACGCACCTCGACGCGGGGGGGCGGAGCCGGCGGCTCCTCCTTCTTCGGCGGAGGTGGCGGCGGCGGCGGCAGCGCGGGCGGCGTCCCGACGACAGCAAACGCGCTGGTTCCCTGGAACGCGAGCGGGCCTCCGCCGCACGCTGAAAGGGCGAGCGCGCTCGTAAGCAAGGCAGTCAATGTGATGAATCTCGGACCCGTGCGAAAATCCTGCATCGGTCTCTCCCCTGGTGACAGCGCACCAGCGTGAGGGGTGATCCCCTTAAGCGGACACTTGTGTCACTCCTCGTCGCCTCGCGTCAAGAGCCGCTGGGCCGCGCCACCCCGCGATTTTCACCGACTCTCTGGCCGACCCCGTTGCCGGAATGTCGTACGAAACTGCGCCTGGACGAGAAGACGAAACCGTTCCGTCGCTTATTCAAGTCGCTGCCGTCGGGCAGGCCGCGCGACCCCCTCCGCAAGCCGCGAACGAAGCCGCCCCGATGACGGAGGACAGCGGCGCCGCCGCCTGCACCAATGAAAGTGTGGACGTATGTGAGTGTCGCTCCGGCGCCCGCACGTCGCTGGCGCGCGCGTTTTGGCCGCGGTATTGAATGCACGGCCATGAAGACGCTGCTTGCCGTTCGTCACGTTCACTTCGAGCACTTGGGCGCGCTCGAGCCGCTCTTCACTGCCGCTGGTTACACGGTCCGCTACGTCGAGGCGCCGACGACCCGCTTCTCGGAGCTGGAGCCGGCGGAGCTTTTGGTGCTGCTCGGAGGCCCCCTCTCCGTGAACGACGAGCAGGACTATCCGTTTCTCACGGACGAGCTCTCGTTCGTCGCCGCGCAGCTCCGCGCGGAGCGTCCGGTGCTCGGCCTGTGCTTGGGCGCGCAGCTCATGGCCCGCTCTCTCGGCGATCGCGTGTACCCGATGGGGCACAAAGAAATCGGCTGGTCCCCGCTCACGCCGACGGAAGCGGGAGCCCGCCACGCGCTCCGCCACTTGCTATCGCCTGCGCTGTCCGTGCTGCACTTTCACGGCGAAACGTTCGACTTGCCGGCGGGCGCGGAGCTCTTGGCGAGCACCCCGCTGTGCAAAAACCAGGCGTTTTCTCTCGGGCCGCGCGCGCTCGGCCTGCAGTTTCATCCCGAGGTGACGGCGGAGCAGTTGGAAAGCTGGTGGGTCGGGCACACTGGGGAGCTCGGCGCCGCGGGGCTTTCGATTCCTAGACTCCGCGCGGAGAGCTACGAGAAGGCGCCGCCCTTGCTCGCCAAGTTACGCGCGTTCGTCTCGGACTGGCTGAGCGGCTTTTAGCGGCGCTTGCCGAGCGCGCGCTCGAGCACGGCCGCCAGGCGAACGCCCGCCCGTTGCAGCTGTTGTTTGACGACCGGCCAGCGACTCTTCTCGTAGGCCGCGTCCACGTGATCTGCGCCGGTCAAGTACGCGTAGCGTTTGGAGAGCGCGAGGCATTCGTTGGCGATGGCTTCGGGCGAAAGCGCGCGCTGGTACTCGCGCACCTTTTGGCCGGTGAGCTCCGCGGCGAGCTCGTCGGTGAGAGCTCGGTACGCGGGTTGATCGGTGGCGACGGCGTCGCGGGTCTTCGACGAGGGCGGGGGACGGCGCTCGATCAAACCCGAATCCCAGATCCAGTGGGCGTTACGCAGATCCTTCGCTTCGAAGAAGCGCAGCATGGTGCGACTGCCGCCGCGCGCGTCCGGATGAGCTACGTGCAGCGGCTGGTGCAAGTCGCCCATCAGGTGTGCGATCCAGTAGACGCTACGTCGCCGCTCGCTCAGCGTGAGCGGCGGGTCGGCGCTCCCGAGCAGCGCGAGGTGTTGCTCCAGCACCGTCACCACGCAGCCGTTCTCGCAATCGCGCGGCCGGTAGTAGCTCGGCGCGCGCGCGTCGACGTTCACGTAGTGAAACGGCTTCATCGGATCGTACTCGGGGAAGCGCCGCGCGTGAGTGTCCGGCCACGTCGCGGCTTCGGCGAGTGTCTCGTACCCGGGCTCCGTCAACGCCTCCGCGAGCGCGGCGCGAGCTTCGAGGCTCAGGTAGCGGTAAGCAAGCTCGCCGACCGCACGGTGTCCGTCGTCGCCCCAGGCCCGAGCTTGGGGCGCCACCAACGCGAGCGCAGCGCCGAACAGGCAAGACCGCCAGACGCACCGACTTGTCATCTCACGCATCCGCACCATCCTTGTCCCCAGCATAGAGCAGGTAGATGAGTTTCGCGCCCGCCCTCCTCCTGGACACCTTTTCGCTGTTCTTCCGTGCTTTCTTCGCGCTCCCCTCCATGAGCACGTCGCGCGGGGAGCCCACGAGCGCGCTTTACGGCCTCAGCACGCTCGTTCTCAAGCTTCTGCGAGAGCACCCGGGGGCGGAGCTGTGCTTCGCTCTGGACACGGGGCGGCCGACCTTTCGTCATCGGGAATTTCTTCCGTACAAGGCCGAGCGTGCACCCGCCCCCACGCCGCTGGTGGAGCAGCTGCGCCGGTTGGACGAGCTGTTGGAGCGAACCGGCGGCATCGTGCTGGGCTCCCCCGGGTTCGAAGCCGACGACGTGCTGGCCACGGTCGCGGCGAATCTGCGCGCGCAGGGCCGTCCCACCCGCGTCGTCAGTGGAGACCGAGATCTGCTGCAGCTCGCCTTCGGCTCCGTGAAGGTGGAGTTCGTCGGGCGGCGCGGGAAGGACGCGGTTACCTACGACGAAGCCGCCGTCGTGGCGCGCTTTGGCGTGCCCCCGTGGCGCCTACCGTCGTTCGTGGCGCTGGTGGGGGACACGTCGGACAACCTGCCCAGCGTGCCCGGCATTGGCCCCGCCACTGCGAAAAAGCTGCTGGAAGGACGAGAAACAGTGGCGGAGTTGCTCGCGGCGAGCGCGGAGCTTCCGCCGCGCATCGCGGAGCTCTTGCGCACTCACGCCGAACAAATCATGCACACGGAGCGGCTCGCTCGCCTGCGCGTGGACGCGCCGCTGCCCCAGCCGCCGCATCTCGCCACACCCAGCGTTGACCGCCTGCTGTCGCTGCGGCAGTGGTTCGACGCATTGGAATTCAAGAGCTTACTGCCGCGCATCGACAAGCTCATCGCCGCTCGTTGAGCCTGGCACTTTCATTGCTTCGACGGCGGAGGTGACTCGTAGCTACCTCCCGCTCGCCGCATGGCTCTTGGCGCTCAACGCGTGCAGCATCGACGGTGACCATCCGCCTCCCATCGGCGAAGGTGGCAGCAGCTCCACGCCGCCTGTCGTCATCGGGACGGGCGCGACATCCTCGGGAGGCTCCGAATCCAACGGCGGCAGAGGGAACGAGGCGGGCACCACCTCTTCGGGGGCCAACGGCGGCGATACGTCGTTTGGCGGTACCGCCGGCGGGACGTCCGGGGCTGCCAGCGGCGGCGATACGTCGCTGGGTGGCACGTCAGGCGATACTTCCCTGGGCGGCACGGCGGGCGGTCCCTCCGTCGGCGGCACCAACACGGACGGTGACGGATCGCTGGGTGGCACCACCTCCACGGGCGGCACTACTGACGCCGCGCCCTGAGTCGACGCTCACAAGAATCCGTAACGTTCCTGCACCTCTTGGAACAGGTGTAGATTTTTGCCTCAGTGTGGGCGAAGGTGCGCGTCGGTGTTCCCTGTACCGACGCTGCGCCTTGCCACCTCCGTCGTCGCCTTCGCTTTGGTTTTAGCGGCGTGCGGTGGCAACGATCCGCGCTTCGCGCCGCTCGACGACGCGGAGGCGCCCCCAGCGCCGGACGCCGAGCAAACAGACGCATCTTCCGCCGCCCGCCGCAGGCCGGCTCGCACGAGTGAAGGAGCTCTGGAGGTCACAGTGACGAGCGCCGTCACCAGCTACTTGAGCCGTGTGCACGGCGTGGTGACGGACGCGGACGGCACGGTGGTCGCTGGCGCGGAGGCGGAGGCAATCACCGTCTCCGCGGAAGCGGCGGAGCGCGCGGACGCTGCGCCGGAACTGCGTCTCGTCTTACCCGAGGGGGAAGACTACACCCTCACGCTGACCGCCTCGACGACGGATGCCGAGCCGACCGGCTGTCGCGCCGTCGTCGGTCCGCTGCGCGTCACCGCGAACGCGGTCGCGAGCGTGCGCGTGCTCGCATGGGATTGCGGCGGCCCAATCGGCTACGTTCCGAGCGCGGCGGCGACCAATTGCTTCTGGCTCGCAGAGTGGCTCTACGTGAGCCGTACGAGCGCCGCCGTCGGCGAGGATGTCGAGGTCAGCGCCGCCGGGCACGACGCCAGCGGCAATCTCGCCCGCTTCGAATGGTCCGTGCCGCCTCCTGCTCTCGGCTACTTCGCTGCGCCCCAGGCCCCCCGCACGACCTTCCGCTGCCGCCGGCCGGGCGCACCCCAGCTCATGGCCGTCACCATCAGCGACGGCGAATGTCAGGCGGAGCTCTCGCAATACGTCGCCTGCCAGTAGAAAATCGCCGCCTCATGTCGAGCCGGCGCGGGCCGCTACGTCCTCCGAGCATGCAAAAGATCACCACCTTCCTCACGTTCAACGACCAAGCCCTCCCGGCCGCCGAGCTCTACGTCTCCATCTTCCGAGATGGCCGCATCAAAAGCACGACGCCGGGTCCGGGGGGCGCGGTCATGGCCGTGAGCTTCGAGCTCTTTGGCCAATCTTTCATGGCCCTCAACGGCGGCCCCAGCTTTTCGTTCGCGGAAGGCATGTCCCTGCTCGTCGACTGCGAGACCCAGGCCGAAATCGACGACTACTGGGCCAAGCTCACCGCCGACGGCGGAGCCGAGAGCCATTGCGGTTGGTGCAAAGACAAGTTCGGCGTCTCCTGGCAAATCATCCCAAGTGCGCTGCCGCGCCTGCTCAATAGCCCGAAGGCGGTGCAGGCGATGCTGGGCATGAACAAGCTGGACATCGCCGCCCTGGAAGCCGCCGGCAAGTGACGGCGCTGCTACCCTAGGGCTCTCGTCGCTCCGGCGATGCCGAACCGGGCAGAAGGCAGCGAAGCTCGGTGCTCACCGCTGCCGTCGGCTCTGGAGAAGGCCACACGGAAGCCGTGGGCCGAATAAGTAAAAAAGGGGCCGCGGCTGAGACGTGAGTCCCACCCGCGGCTCGGTTTCACGATTCGATGAAGCTCTTCAGCTGCTTCGAACGGCTGGGGTGGCGCAGCTTACGTAGCGCCTTGGCTTCGATCTGGCGGATGCGCTCGCGCGTCACCTCGAAGTCCTGACCCACTTCCTCGAGGGTGTGGTCGGACTTTTCTCCGATGCCGAAGCGCATGCGCAGGACCTTCTCCTCGCGCGGCGTGAGCGTCTTCAACACCTTACGAGTCTGCTCGCTGAGGTTCATGTTGATGACGGCCTCGGCGGGGGAGACGACGCTCTTGTCCTCGATGAAGTCGCCCAAGTGGCTGTCTTCCTCTTCGCCGATCGGCGTTTCGAGGGAGATCGGCTCCTTGGCGATTTTCAGGACCTTCCGCACCTTGTCGAGCGGAAGCTCCATCTTCTCGGCGATCTCTTCCGGCGTCGGCTCGCGGCCGAACTCTTGGACGAGGTAGCGCGAGGTGCGGATAAGCTTGTTGATCGTCTCGATCATGTGCACCGGGATGCGGATGGTGCGGGCCTGATCGGCGATGGCGCGGGTGATGGCCTGGCGGATCCACCAGGTGGCGTAGGTGCTGAACTTGTAGCCGCGCTTGTACTCGAACTTGTCGACGGCCTTCATCAGGCCGATGTTGCCCTCCTGGATCAGGTCCAGGAACTGCAAGCCGCGGTTCGTGTACTTCTTCGCGATCGACACGACGAGGCGCAGGTTGGCTTCCACCAGCTCCGCCTTGGCGCGCTCTGCGCGACGCTCGCCCGTACGGATGGCCGTATAGGTCTTGAGCATCTCGCTCACGTCGATCTTCAGCTCTTCCTCGACCTTGCGCACGCCTTTTTGCGCGCTCTTCAAGGTCTCGTCCATCATCTCCAGCTCGGCCACGTCGATGCCGAGCTTCTTGGCGAGGGCGGTGAAGGCTTCCGGATCCTCCTTGGCCTCCCGCATCATCTTCTTCAGCTCGGTCTTACCGATGCCGGTGATGCGCTCCAGCTCGAACACGCGACCCTGAGCGCGGTGCACGCGGTCGATCATCGCCTTCAACTTGGCGACGATCTTGTCGATCGTCTTCTTGTTGAGGCGCATCTCCTGGAGCGTCTTGACGAGCTCCTTCTTGTTGTCGGAGAGCTCCTTGTCGATGAGCTTGCGGCGCGTGTCGACGGCGGTCTTGCGCTCTTCGATGAGCTCCGCGTTCTTCTTGTCGAGCCGCTTCACGCGGTCGATGAGGCGGATGATGCGGCGGTCCGCTTCCTCTTCGTCGAACTCGTGCTCTTCGTCCTCGGCGTCGCGGACGATGTCCTTGACGCGGATCTTGTGGTTGCGAAGGCGCTCGCCGATCTCGATGATCTCGCGCACCGCGACCGGGCTCGAGAGGATGGCGGAGAGAATTTCGTTCTCCCCCTCCTCGATGCGCTTCGCGATTTCGACCTCGCCCTCGCGAGTGAGCAGCGCGACGCTGCCCATCTTGCGCAGGTACATGCGCACGGGGTCGTTGCTCTTGAAGTACTCGTCGTCGCCGGTACGAGCCGCGGTCGGCGCAGGCGCAACCGAGTCTGTCTCCTCCGTTTCGGAGGCCTTGGCGGCCGGCTTCGCGCCGCCCTCTTCCTCGCCGCCGCGGAGGTGCGGCGCGATCTTGATGTTGCTGGCGTCGTCGACGACTTCGATCTCTTCGTCGTCGAGGGCCGACAGCACGTCGTCCATCTGGTCTGGGCCGGTCTCCTCTCCCGGCAACGCTTCGTGAACGTCGTCGTAGGTGAGGAAGCCTTTGCTCTTCCCGAGCTTGATCAGCTGCTCTTTGGTTTTGCCATTGGCTTTCGCGCCCGGGGCCGGCGGGAAGGAGGACGCGCTTTCTTCGTCTTCGTCTTCTTCGTCGTCCTCGTCACGCGGCGCTGCCTTGGCAGCGGCCGGCTTCGCAGGCGGTGCCTTGCCTTTGGCTTTGGGGGCCGCAGGCTGCTTGGCAGCGGCAGCGATCGTCTTCTTAGGCGAGTCCGACTTTTTCGATCCCACTCTGAACCTCGCTATGCGTGCTCGCGCTCTCGAGCGCGTCGAGCCTTCTCGTAGATCTGCAAAAGCAACGCATCTTCTTGTTTCGAGTCACCGATGCGTTGCGCAGCCTCGAGCTCTTCCGTCACTTCGGACTTTTCCCGCTTGAGCTCGAGGGACTGTAACTTCTTCACGTTATCGACCAGCTCGACCTTGGCGTCTTCGAGGCGTTCATGCCGCGGGGCCGCCAGGCGAGCGAGGGCGAATGGATGGATCGGGGGCGAAAGCTTCGCAAGCACATCTTCAGGATTCGCAAGGCGACCACCCTGAATAGCTTGACGCAGCGCGGCAAAAGCGAGCGCTAGGTCCCCGTCGATAACTCCTGCTGCGGGCTCCGCCCAGGCATCTTCCATGAGCTCAGGGAAGTCCAGGATGGCTCCGAGCACCTCCAGCCCCAGCTCCTGACGCCGGTCGCGCGACCGGGCCCGATGTGGGGCGGCTACCCCCGGAGGAGCGGCACCGCGCGCTCCCAAGTTGACGGGCCGCGCCTGAATGGCGCGACCGAGGGCCTTGAGCGTGCGCACCTGCTCGGCGTTGTCCTGGTGGATCTTGAGCCGAGCCGCGACCAAGCCGTCCGCGTAATTTTCGGCGAGCTCTCGCAACGTGGGGTCTTTTTCGGCGGCGATCAGCTTCGTCACGAACTGCACGCTCTTCGCTCGCGCCTCGGCACCCTCTTGCAGGAGCTCTTCGGACAAGGCCAAGTCGATGAGGTACTCGAGAATACCCCGCGAATGTTTCAGGAGTTGTTCGACGCCTTCGGCGCCGCGCTCGCGAACGAAGTCGTCCGGGTCCTTACCTGGCGGCAGGCTCACTACTTTGGCAGTGAGCTCAGCCTGCTGACACGGCTCACGCGAGGCGTTGGTGGCACGCTTGCCCGCTGAGTCCCCGTCGAACATGAGCACGACGTCGCTCGTGAAGCGGCGAATCTGGCGCGCCTGCTCGACGGTGAAAGCGGTTCCGAGCGGGGCGACGACGTTGCGCAAGCCGCGCGCGTGCAAGCTCACCACGTCGAAGTTGCCTTCCACGACGAGGCAGGGGGAGCCACCACGCAGAGCCTGGCGCGACTGGTAGAGGCCGAACACGGCCTCGCGCTTCTTGTAGACGGGCGACTCCGGTGAGTTGACGTACTTGGCGGGCGCTTCCGCAGTCGTCACCCCCATGGGGTCGATCCCGCAGGAGCGCAGCTCCTCCGCGGTGGGCTCCGGCAAAGCACGGCCACTGAACGCTACGACACGGCCGTTCACGTCGATGACCGCGAACATCAGCCGGTGCCGAAAGCGATCGTAGTGCCCGCTGCCGGTCTTCCGTGGCGCGAGCAGCCCGACCGTCTCCGCGGCCCGGGTGGACAGCCCGGAGTCCCGGAGGTGCCGGACGAGGCCGTCCCAGCCGTAAGGAGCGTAGCCGATGCGAAACGCTTGCAGCGCGTCGGCCATCTCGTCCGTCGGCTTCTCGGGCGTGAGCCCGCGCCGCGCGAGCTCTGCCTGCGCATGGGGGCTGAGCGGATGCTCGCGTAGCATGCGCTCGAAGTACTCGGCGGCGCGATCGTTCAAATCGTACAGCTCTTGCTGACGGCGTCGCGCTTCCGCCTGCTGTTTGCGCTCCGCGTCCGACTCATTCTCGATGAGCTCGATGCCGACGCGCTCGGCGAGCGACCGCACCGCCTCGACGAAGTCCAGCCCCTCGGTCTCCTGCACGAACTTGATCGCGTCGCCGGAGGCGTGACAACCGAAGCAGTGATAAAACCCGCGCTCGGGGTTGACGTGAAAGCTCGGCGTCTTCTCTTTGTGGAAGGGGCAAAGACCCGTAAAGCTGCGGCCACGCCGCTGCAGCCTGACCGTCTCGCCCACCAGCTCGACGAGCTTCGTCTGGCTGCGGACTCGGTCGATCGAATCCTTTCCGATCATCCAGGCTGCGCCATACCCCAGAATCCTCCGCGGGGCCCGTGCAATCCCGGCCCCGCGCGGTTTTTCGCCTTAATTTTGAGTCGCGATGGGCATTTCGCGTGCCGAGGCGCTCTCCGAAAACCGGCCGCTGCCACCCTTGGGCTTTCGGGTACGGCGGGACGCAGCGGCCGAAGCGGAGCTCATTTCGCACGCGAAACTTGCGCCGGTTGGGGCTCTGCTAAGCTCAGCGCCACAGGTTGGAGGAAACGCTTATGGAGCGATCTAGAGGTGCCGTGACCGGTAGAGGTTGGGTGTTCGCCTTTCTCCTACTCGCGGGGCTAACCACCAGCGCCAGCGCCCGGGCAGACAGCATGGGCTGCAAGGGGCGCATCGTTTCCACGGGCGATAGCCGCTACGAGGTGAAGTCGGTGTGCGGCGAGCCGGACGACATCTCCCAGCGGGTGGAGTACCGAACGTTGCGTGGGCGAGTCGCCGGGCCTTGCACGCGCCAGGGCGATAGAATCGTCTGCAGCCAGACTCGCGAGCACGTGGTCGAGGTCGTGATCGACGAGTGGATTTACGATTTCGGCCGCAACCGCTTCATCCATTACCTGACCTTCGAGCAAGGCAAGCTCGTGTCCGTACGCAGCGGCGGGTACGGGCACAAGCCGCCCGCCGGGTAGCCGCGCCCGGCGGCACCGCCGGGCTGCCGCCTGCGGTTAGCAGTTGGTGGTTAGCCGTCAGCAGTGGGTTCGCAGGCCGGAGTGCGCCGAGCTAACGCTGCGCGTCGCAGGCACGGCC
>JAQSWN010000111.1 GCA_029266615.1 Polyangiaceae bacterium | reverse complement strand
CCTCGGGAGGATTCTCTGCTTGGCTGCTGCGGACCGACGATGGTGGCGACACCTGGTGTCAGCTAGACTTACCGGAGCCGATCCGAGAGCTGGTCGTGTCGCCCATGCTGCGAAGCGTGCTCTACGCTGCGAGCACGACCCACTACTACCGCAGCCCGGATTACGGCCTCTCCTGGCAGCGGCAAGCGGCCGTCGGCAGTGGGCGGCTGGTTGCCCATGAAACCGAGATCGACGTGGTCTACGAGGTCGGCGCGAGCGCTCGGCGTTCCATGGATGGCGGCGCGTCTTGGGAGAGTGCGGGCGGCAACAAGCCGGTGCACGAGATTGCGTTCGCCGAAGACGGGCAAGAAATTCTTTACGGGGTGAGCGCGCCTTGCAAGCTGCACCGCTCGAGTGACTGGGGCCGAACCTGGCGAGAGTTTCGGATCGCCGACGGCTGCCTGGAGGAGAAATTCGGCCCGTCGCGCCCGCTGACGGTCGCCTCGGGGATCGTTTACTTGACCGAGTGGGTGGACGGAAAGACGCTCGTCCACTACTCGACCGACAACGGCGAGCAGTGGGAGCGAACGGACCTGCTCCCGTTCGAGAAGGGGCAGCCACTGTTTTTTCGCGGCGACGCGGCGGGCGTGCTCTACCTGCGCGACGGCGGGACCCTGCAGCGCAGTACGGATTACGGGCAATCCTGGAGCGAGCACCTGACCGTCCCCGACGGGGGCCACGTGGCGACGCTCGGGCCACGTCCGGGCGTGTTCCACGCCCGCGAGTCACGGGACCTCTCCTTGTTGTCGTTGGACGATGGCGAGAGCTGGACTACGACCGCCGTGGCGCGGGAGGGAACCGTACACACGACGAAGGCCAGCCCTGAGCACGTCTACATAGCGGGCGCTCATTGGTTGTACCGCTCGACCGATGGCGGGCAGACCTTCGAGTCGCTCGCCTGGCCGAACGACGTAGCGAGCTCGCGGCAGTTGGTCGTCGCTGCGTACGACCCCCGACAACTGGCGGCGAGCGACGGCACCCGTTGGATGCTGTCAATGTCTGGAGGTACGGCCTGGTCCTCCTGGGCGCCCATCATCAACGGTGTCGAGGGTCCAGCCCTCTTCCAGTCGGTGACGTTCGACCCGAGCACTCACGGTGTCTGGTACGCTACCTGGCCAGGTGGCGCGCACGTGCTTCAGAGTCACACTGCCGGAGGGTGGTTCAATGATTCGACCATGAGCGACCCAGCACGCGAGGTAGTCCCCGCCTTCGACGGTCGGGTGGTGTATTCCTTAGCTGGCGAGCTCAGCGCCCCCATAGTCGAGCGAAGTGACAACGGCGGCAGCATCTGGATGACCCCCTGCCGCCCTCCGGAGGTTTGCCCGACGTCCTTGCAAGTGCATCCGACTTCGCCATTGGTCGTAGCCGGCGCGGGAACCGAGACGATCTCCGGTGTCGTTCAGTCGGTGTTGATGAGCTCGAAGGACGGCGGCGGGACGTGGCTGAGACAACCGGTCGGCACCGCTGCGGGTGTCACGTGGCGAACATTCTTCGGGAGCGACCAGAGTCTCATCGCCTGGTCTTCGCTCGACCACGCGTACCGCAGCGACGATTTGGGCGTGACGTGGGCTCGGTTCTCGGTGCCAGTCGCAGGAGAGGTCGCTCGTGACTACTCGTCGCCCGCAGGCGTGTTCACGAACAACGGCGGCCTCTGGCGCTATGAGCCTTGATCAGAGGCACGAGCTCGTTCTCTGACACGAGGCGCTCGTGAGCAAGCACTGGCACTGGAGCGGAGGGCAGGCTCGGTGACGCTTGGTTTACTCAATATGCTACAAGGTACCGAGGAATCGCTTGCTCGGAGCGGGTCTCGGCGCGGTCTACGGTCGGGGCCGTGCGGGACGCTCCTGCTCTCGCTGTGCCTGCTTGGCGCGTGCGGTGGTTCTGCCACGCGAGACCCCCGCGGCTCGTCGCCGCCTAGCGTCACGCGCGGCGAGGGAGGAGACGAGCCCGCCCCGGTCGAGCCCACTCCCACGGGAGGCACGACGAGCGGCGGTGGCGGTGGCGGTGGTGGTCCTGTCAGTCCCGGCGGGGGCGCGCCGGGAAACGCGGGTGGCTCGGGCCCTGCGCCGAACGGCCTGCCTCTTCCCGCTGGCTGCGAGCCCCGTGCGCGCGAGGAAACGGCGGACACCTGCTCGCTCGCTGTGTATTGCGATACGGCTTCCCGCCTGACCAAGTGTGAGCGACTCAGCTCCGGTCGCTGGCGCTGCCAGTGCGACCCGATTCACCCCGATCGGGTTTACCACGTACAGGGCGCGGTCGGGCTTGCGGCGTGTGCCGTCGCTGCAGCCGCGTGCTCGGACGGAGAGCTGGAGCTCGGCGAGGAAAGCTGCGAGGAGTCGACTGCCACCAGCCCGAAGGGCGACTGCTCCACGGAGCTAGCCTGTGGGAGACCCATCGAGCTCGGCGTCGCAACGGACGCCCAAGCGTGGCTCATGCGATTCGGGTCCTCGAGCTGCCAAAGCGGCGACATCGACGGCTTGCTCGATTGTCAGTGCGCGACCGAGACAGGCGAACGACCGAACGTCGCGATCCTTGGCGGCGACGCCGCTTGTCGACCGCTCGTCGACTTTTGCATGAGTGACGATTCGCCCGAATACGACGGAGGTGAAGAGTGCTTCCTGAAGAGCGCGGCAAGCGACGAGGGGTGCCAGCGAGAGGAGTCTTGTGTGCTCCCGGTGCGCGTCGGTGACGCTCGCCTGGGAGTCGTCGAGCCCCGCGCCGCCGATTGTCTGCCCCGCGCGGGTGGCGGCAGCGACTGCTACTGCTACGAGGGCCTATCCAGCTTCGGGTTCAGGCTCGCCACTGCACCCAACGACGTGACCTGCGAGTCATCCATTCGTAATTGCGATAGAGACGCCGTGATCGAGCTGACCGGCCCTGCGAGCTGTGAGCCGACCTCCGTTGATGCTTCCTCGCCATGGGGGTGCGAGGCGGACCTGGATTGCGCCCGAAACGCGACGGTGGACGGCCGGGAAATCGTCGCGAAAGGCCGGCTTCTCGTGAGGTGCGGGCGATGGGACCTGGGCTCCCCTTGGTGGTGCTCCTGCGCGTCCGACCAAAAGACGACGCGCTTCCAGCTCGGCGCGGCGGACGTCGAGCCATCGGAGGCCTGCAGCCAAGCACCCACCGTCTGCATAGAAAGCTTGCCGGTCCAGTTCGGCCCCTATGGGCAATTTGTGCCTCCGCCCGATCCTACTCCCTGAGTTGGCGCGAAACCGAGTCGCAGGCATCGCGGCGGCAGGATTTCTCCGGCCGTAATCCGTTTCTACCGACGACATCAGCGAGCAGCCGCCACTGCTGGGTAGCTGCTCGCTACGAAAGACTCATGAACCGCGCTAACTCACTCATCGTATCCCTCACCGTGGCGGCTGTTCTCGGCGGCTGCTCTTCGTCCGAGGACCCGCCTTTCATGCCGGGCACTGCAGGCAGTGCGGGGCAGGGCGCAGGCGGAGGGGGCGCCCCGGGGACGGGTGGCTCGGCCGTGTCTGGTTCCGCCAGTGGTGGCGGCCCGACTGCGGGCTCTTCAGCGGGAGGTGGTGGAGCGGGCGCAGGCGGAGGGAGCGCGGGGACGGGGGGTGTCGCGACGGGTGGCGGTGGGGCGGGGGCGAGCGGTGCCGCGGGTTCTGCGGGGAATGGCGGAGCTGCCGGCGGCACCGCGGGGGCGGGAGGCGGGGGCATGGGTGGCGCGTTGTCAGCGGGTTGCGGCAAAGCGCCGACGATCCCCGCCAGTATGTACAACAACGGCAATCCGATACCGATCACGGCCGCAGCCCGTCAACGCCGGTACATCCTGAGCGTGCCGCCCAACTACGACAACACGAAGCCCCATCGGCTCGTCATCGCTTGGCACCAGCGGGACGGCAACGACAAGCAGATGTACCAGCAGAACTTCTACTGGCTGAAAGAGATCCCCGAAGCTGCGAGCAGCACCATCTTCGTCGCCCCGAACGGTGAGAAGAACGGCGCGCCGTGCACGGGGACTGGCAACGGCGAGTCCTCGTGCGGGTGGCCGGACTCGAACGGGTCGAACGTCGCGCTCGCGGACGCGGTGGTCGCGCAAATCGAAGAGAACTTCTGCATCGATAAGAACAAGATTTTCGCCAACGGCTGGAGCTACGGCGGCAGCATGTCTTACCGCACGGCTTGCTCACGCCCGCAGGGCGGAGCGGGGACTTGGGGAGTAAGGGCGGTCGCGGTGTACAACGGCGCCGCTCAGCTGAGCGCGGGCACTTGCATGCCTAGCAAGCAGGTGGCGTTCTACGCATCTCACGGGACCACCGACGACATCCTCGGGTACGACGGCGGTGTCTCCATGGCCCAGACCTACGCCGGGCTGAACAGCTGTACGTGGATGACGCCCACGCGAGCTACCGGGAGCCACGTTTGCACCAACGTGATGGGCTGCAAGACAGGCTATCCCGTCGAGTTCTGTTCCTTCGTCGGTGGCCACACGCCAGACCCTCGGGACGGCGGACAGCGCTGGCAGCCGCAAGAAGTGTGGAAGTTCTTCAGCCAGTTTTAGGGATTGACCCAGCCGACGCCTCGGCGGCAGCTGGCGGTCGATCGTTGCCGCCGCCGATGTGGGTTTCGGTGCAACGTCGGGCTACTCCTAGCCACAATAATGGGTAAGCCAAAGCGATGGTCGGGCTAGTCGCGCGGGGGGCGGCCGTACGATGGGACGATGAGCTCCTTTCGCTTCGGTGCGCTGGCGGTGTGCTTCATGGCTGCGGCAAGCGCCGTGGCTTTCGGTTGTTCGGGTAGCAACGGCGGCGGGGATGCGCTCGGCGGCGCCGGCGGCGAAGCGGGCGAGGGAAGCTCGAACGGTGGCTCCAGCGCGACGGGCGGCAAGTCGAGCGCGGGTGGACGTCCAGCGATTCCGCCCGCCACCTACGAAGGTTGCAGCGCCCTCGGATTTACCTACGACGGCGGCGCGTGCACTGCGGCGTGCGCGCCCGTGCGGTGCGCGTGCGAGCCGTTCGCGTCGAGTTACACTGGCTGCCATCCCGATCGAGGCTGTCTAACCGCCGTCGACTGCCAGGTCGCCTGTGAGCTGGAGCTGCGCGACGTCGTCAGCTGTATCGGCGACTACGCCCCCTGCGCCGGGGACGAGGACTGTGACGCGGGGCGCTGCGTCGGCGACCGGAGCGGGACCTCGGGCGACTGCCAGCCAGGCACCAGCGGTTCGCCCTGTTTGGACGAGAGCGACTGCGTCGAGGGCAGCTGCGTCGCGATCGGCAGTGAGGGCGAATATCGCTGCCAGACCGGCGACAACGGAGCTTCCTGCAACGTCGACGCGCACTGTGGCGACGGGCTGAATTGTCTCTTGCCCGCTACTTCTTTCGTTGGCACCTGCACCGATGGCGAGAGCGGCTCTGTCTGCTCGGGCGCGGCTGATTGCGAGAGTCGAATCTGTATCGGTGCCTCGGATACAGGCAGCCTGGGTAGCTGCAGCGACGGCTCGCTCGGCGCGAGATGCTCGACCAGTCAGCAATGCCAGAGCGGCTTCTGCGGGAAGAGCAGTGCGTCCGCGAGCGAGGGTCAATGCACCAACGGCAGCGCGAACAGCCCCTGCTCCTCCGCCGACCAGTGTGACGGCCTCAACTGCGTCATCAAGAGCTCTGGCGGTATGTGTAGCTCGGGCGCCATTGCCGAGGGCTGCGCCACGAACGCCGACTGCTTGGTCGGTGAGTGCGTCGACGTCGATCCGTTCACGCGAGTTTGCACCGAGGGCAAGCTCACACAACCCTGTGGCGACAACGCACAATGCGAGAGTGGTCACTGCCGGAACGGCGGAGGCATTGAGCGTCGAGGAACCTGCTCCAACGGCGCCATCGGAACCGAGTGTGATCGTACCGATGACGAGGACTGCGAAGATGGCCGTTGTGCCCAAGACTCCGCCGGCGCGGGGTGGGCCTGCAGCGCGGGCCAGATCGGCGATCGGTGCAGCAAACCGAGCCACTGCCTGGCCGGCAGCTGCACCCTCGGTGACGCGACGGACACTTCCGGTTGGTGCAGTGACGGAGCCGATGGTTCTTCGTGCAAGCTCGACGCGCACTGCGAGTCGGAGCGCTGCGCATCGCGCCCCGGTAGCGCGGGCATGTGCAGCAGCGGCGCCGTGGGCGCGGTTTGCACCCTCGACGAAGACTGCGTCGATCAACTGTGCGCCTTCAGCTCAGGCAACAGCTACGGACAATGCACCAAAGGCCTACTCAAGAGCGCCTGCGTCGACAGCGCCGATTGCGTGGAAGGCACCTGCGCGTACTCGACCGGCCTCGGCCGCGGCGAATGCACTGACGGCTCGCTCGGATCCTTCTGCGTCACGCCGGCGCAATGCACCTCCAGGCACTGCTTCACCGGCGGCAATAGCGCCGGCCTTTGCTCGACCGGCGCTCCCGGCAACCAATGCTACCAAGCCGTCGACTGCGAATCCGGCACCTGCACTAACTACAAGTGTGAGTAGGTCGTTGGCGATTGGAGCTCGCACCCCTACCTCTCGGAGGCCGGGCGGACCGAATCTGACGGTCGTGCCCGTCGCTGCGACCTATCTTTCAGCTCACGCTGGTGAGACTCAGCGCCACGGCGAGCGCGATTGCCCCGATGAGGACGAAGAAGAAGAGTGGCCACGCGACGCGCTGCACGGAGCTTCGGTCAGCTACGGGGGCCGGGCCCAGTAGCGGTTTGGTGTCCGGGTTTTCGTAGTGCTCCCCGGGTTGGGCGGGCGGCGCGTCGGTCTCCTTGGTGGCCATGATGAAAGCGATGCAACCCTCGCGCCAAGGGCGGAGCTGAACGGCATCACGGCTTGGCGAGGACGACTGATCCACGAAGCGTGCCGGTCAAGGTCTCGAGCGGGCGTAGCTCTAGCTCGCCCGCCGAGGCGCAGTACTGGTAGCTCGCTCGGTTATTCCATTCGTCACTCAGGGTGAGGACGTTGCCCGAGGTCGTGAAGGAGCCGTTGGGGAGTGGGTCAAATGTTAGCCTGCCCAGCCCGGCATCCCGCGCGAAGACGGCATCGCACGAGCATTCGCCATCATTACCCGGAGCGCAGTTGACCGAGTCGTAGCCGTAAGCGGTGAATACCGCCGCGATTCGCTCACACGTCACGACGACGCCGGACACGTTCAGGCATTGGGGGGCCAGTCGGATCTGATCTTCGCCCGACGTGGTCGTGAGATCGACGTAGCTACCGTCGGCGTTCGCAATGAACGTTCCGGCGACGGCTCTAGAGCCGGTGATGGGCGCGGAATCGCAGCCGATCCCCAGCGGGATCAAGTCGATGACTCCCGTTACGTCCAAACACGCCGAAGCCACGGTCCACGATCCCGTGATGTCGCCGCCGCATGGCGCCGCCGGGGAGCACGCTCCGCCTGTTCCGTCGCTGCCGCCGCGCCCGCCGTGCCCCGGTTCCCCGCCATGTCCGCCGCGCCCGCCATGTCCGCTCGAAGGGCCGTGCCCCGCCGTAGCTTTTCCGCCCCCAGCCGGGACCGAACCTCGACCGCCTGCTCCTTCCTGTTTGCCCCCGCTTCCCGAGTCCGCGCTCGCTTGTCCCGCTTCACCGCCGGGATCGGGGTCCAACTCGCTTCTCGAGAAGCATCCCGCGAGCGACGCGCATACGGCCCAAATCCACCATCCTCCGCCTTGTTGCATGACGAATCCTCCGCCTCGACAGTGGGTCGCAGCGCTCGATTCCGTCACGCGAGTTGCAGACAGCGCCCCAGAAGGTCGCGGAGCTCAGAAGCTGACGCCCAGGTCCAAGCTGGCCGTGCCGTAAATCGAGCTTTCGTTCGACGCGGTGTAGGAGCTGGCGGAGTTGCCACCCGGCAAATTCTCGACGCGACCTGCCAAACGGAGCGCGTAGCCAAAACCGGCCGAGCCGTCCGCATAGAGTCGGCCCCAACTGAGCCGATACCCTAGCTCGGCGTAGGGTACGAAGTAGCTCGAGCTGGTCGCCACCTGCCGCGGTTCATTTTCGACGCGCGAATGCAGGTACTCGGTCGCCACCCCCAGGTGCAACCCTTCCATGCCTTCGCGTAGGTAGTAGCGACCGCGCAGGCCAATGCCGTAGCCAAAAGCGAGCTCGTCGTCTCCCTTGGCGAACAAGCGATTTGCCAGCAGGCCTGCGTTGAACCAGCGCCCGGTCAGAGCCGCGCTGAAGTGCCCAGCCCCCGCTTCCACGCCAAGCCTGGGCCCAAACAGCGCAAAACCCAGCGGGTCGATGAACGCGGAGCCATGACGCTCGCTCATCGCGGTGCCGGTGGACTCCGCGACACTCCGCTCTCCTTCCGTCGGTGTAGCTTTCGGCGGCTTGGTTCCTGGCTCGGCTGCCGCCGGGTCGAGCTCCTCGGCCGACACCCCCGCTGCGCTCGAGCTCACCAGGCTTACCCAAGCCACACCCCAACCCAACCGGACCCGTACTGACGTTCTCCGCATCCCGATACCTCCAGGTGGCCAGTCAGCAACGCGCGTGCCAGCGCGATATAAGTGAAGAAGTTACGGCACTTCCTGCAGAGCGGGAACCGGTTGCAGGCACGGGGTCTGACATCGACGTCAGCGTGCTCGCGCGGAGGTCGGCGATCGGCTACTCCAGGTCGCCGGCTGGCCTACGCGCTAACTTCAACGTGCGCTGACTTTGATGATGAGGTAGCGCAGCGCGGCCTCTTGCGATTCGTTGTCGACCGCGAGCGTGTAGCCACGGGGTAGCTCCACGACCGCGCCGGGAGTCAACGGCTGTGGCCGCCCCTCGACCAATGCCGTGCCACGGCCCGAGAAGCCGATCACGATTTCGGGATACTGCTCCTGAACGTGCGCTCCGACGCGGCCACCCGCTTCCAGCTCACACGCAAGCACCGCCGTGAATGGCGACATCGGTGAGGCCACGAGCGACCAGATGCGCACGGCGCCCCTACCGCCGAACAACGCCTGCCTGCAGTCGTGGGGCGCCTCGCGATCGAACAGACCAACCGTAGACGCGGAGTCGAGCATTAACTTCGCGTAGCACGAGCGCGTTTATTCGTCGCTGAGCTGGCGACAAGTCAGCTTGGCGCGCCGAACCTTGCCGTTGGTGGTGTCGTACTTCACGTCGAACGCGGTGGCGACGTACTGGTCCGGGCAGCGGAGGTGCTTTTGGGGACCGATGATGACACCAGGGTCTACGCCCACCGCGGCGGTCGCGTACGGGTTGTTGTACGAGCCGAGGATACCGGGGTTGGTCTCGCTCACGTATTCCAGCCGGACTTGCTGCACGAAGTCGCTCCAGGTGTCGGTCGTGAGGGTGACGCCCGAGACGAATTCGTCGTGGCCGATGGTGGCCCAAGTTCCTGGGGTCTTGTGATTGGAGGCGTAAATCTTCTCGGTTTCTTGGCGGCTATCTCGAGTGAAAATTCCGTGATGGTTCGAGTAGCCGCTGCACTCACCAACCAGCCTAGCAATGTACTGATCGCTGCTGCCCGAGTCTTGGAACACCTTCAAGCCAGTGAGCAGGTAGTCGTCGCCGAAGTCGGAGTAGCAGGAGATGCTCTGCCACGCGGAAAGGTGGTTCGTCATGCCAGAATCCCACTCGTCCGTTTCGCGATCCCTACCCACTTCCCACAATGCTTGGGAAGCGCTTGCAATGTCGCCCTCGTCTGAACTTTCGGCCGAGTACGCGCAAGCGCCCGTCAGCGCGCCGAGGAGCGGCAGCAACAGGGGGATGCCACACCGTGCCAGAACATTGCTCATGATGTCACTCCTTCAGTGCAGCGCCGGCCCTTGGCGCTCGTGCTAGGAGACAGCAATCGCCGTACCAAGCGTGACATCTGCGAAATCCGCGACAATACCCGGTTTTCTACGCGTCCCGAGTCAGCGCGCGCACCCTGACACAGAGGGCAGTCTCATGGGACAGGCGCGGGCCAACGAACGCGTTCGCGCTTCGGCACGAACGATGGCCGGCCACGGTTCGGCGCGGTCAAGCGGTCGCGACGGGCTTAGGGCGCGGAGGGGCTGGCGGGCGGCAAGCTCGGTGAACGAGCGCGGTCGTCCGTCTCGGCGGCCGCTCGTTCCCGGGCAAGCTCGCGCTTCTTGAGATAGAGCGCGACTGCGTCTTCGAGCTCTCGCTGCGACCGCGCGCTCTCTCGCTCCGCTAGCTCGCGTTGCAGCTTGGCGGCGCGTGCCTGCCGCGCGATGGCGCGTTCGAACAGCTCGGCGTTGCGTTGCGCGACCAAACGTTCGGTGAACGCCCGCCGACGGGCAAAGGTCTCCAGCTCGGCCACGAAGGCGCGCTCCTCGGCGTCGACCTCGGTACTCACGGCAGCTCTCGGCGACCCTGGGCACGAAGCCTCGCCCACCACCGCCCCCTCCCTCGGAGCTCCGGGGTCCGGCTGCTCACCGTGCGCTGCCGTCGTCACCAGCACCCCGAACGCCATGATACCCAGGTACCGAAGCATGTCTGGGAGCATACGAGGTTCTGGCGGAGAGCACCAGGGAGGCAGGAGACGGCTGGACGTCGGCGAGACAGGACTCCGGCTATTTAGGGGCGATCCCGCGAGCCTTGGGCTTGGGGGAGGGCTCCTTGGAGCCAGCGGGCGCTTTCAATCTCTCGAGCGGTGGGAGGCCCAGAGCCTCGCGAACGGGCGCGAACGAGCGGCGGTGAACCGGGCACGCGCCATGCTGCCGCAACGCCGCGACGTGCTCGCGCACGGGATAGCCCTTGTGGCGCGCAAACCCGTAATCGGGATACGTCCGGTCTAGCTCGAGCATGCGCGCGTCGCGTTCTGTTTTGGCGAGAATGGAGGCGGCGGCAATCGAGAGGCTCCGCTCGTCGCCCTTGACGATCCGTGTCTGCTCGACGGCGACGTCGCGAAGGGTGCGCGCGTCGATCAGGAGATGTTCCGGGGTGAGCCCCAGGGCCTCGACCGCTCGACGCATCGCGGCGATGCCAGCCCAATAGATGTTGAGTCGATCGATCTCCTCTGGCTCCACGAACGCAACGGCCCACGCGCGCGCCTCGCGCTTGATGACTTGCGCAAGCTCCGCGCGGCGCTCCGGCAGAACCTGTTTCGAGTCGTTCACGCCGGGCGCTCGCCACTCTGGCTTCAACACCACCGCCGCCGCCGCGACCGGACCCGCGAGCGGACTCATTCCCGCTTCGTCCACTCCCGCGATCACGACCACGTCGCGTTTCCATAGCTCGCGTTCGAACTCGAGCATCCAGCGGAGCCGCTGTCCCTCTGCCCGGCGCTCTCGCCGTCTGCGCTCGACCGCCTGCAGAATGGCGTGCGCACCGGCACGCGGGTCCGCGCGCAGCGCAAGCTCTAAAGCCGTCGGTAAGGGGCGGTCCCCTTCGATGTAGCGCGTCCGAATCTCCGAAAGCCTCAGCTCTGGCACGGCCGCATCGTAGCGCAGGCGGATACCCCTTCCAGTGCGACCACAAAAGCGCGTGGCGCGTCCGCGGTCAGCGCTTGGCGAAACAGCGGGCGCGTTGGTGGGTCTTGTAGAGGGGGGTACCGTTGGAGGTCGCGTACAGATCTTCTTCGGGCTCGTTCACCACGATGGCCTCACAACCGTGCTCGCCCGCGATCTCCTTCAACTGCGCAAGCACCTCGTCTTTGCCGTCGCCGGTGGGAGGGTGAACACCCGAGGCGGCCTTGATTTGCCCGAGCTCCACGTGCTCCGGCCCCGCGTTAGCCACGACCTCGACGGACTGCGGGCTGCGGGCTGCGCGTTGCGGCGCGCCCTCGGCCGGTGTGAAGGAGCCGCCGGCCCCACAACCCAAAACGAGCAACGACGCGACTAACCTCAGACCTCGAGCGCGATGGAGCATTCGGGTCCTAGTATCCGCGGTCTGCCGCAGGCGTCGGAAATAATGCGCCGCTCCCCGACAAACTTATACGCTAGGGCTCGTGGCCGAGTCCGATAGCAAAGCCAAGGCTCGGGCTGCCTACCAACGGCTCGACGCGGATCTACGCGACGAGCGGCGCGATTGGATCCGGGCTGCCGTCGTCGCCGTGGCCGCGTTCGCTGGCTTCATGCTCCTCTTGGGGCTGCTCACCACGACCGGGCCGTCAAAGCGGCCGATCGGGGCGCGTGTTCTCATCAATCAGCGGAGAACCTGGTTTGGCGGACACAGACACGGCCTCATCGGGCTCGCTCCCGCCGAAAGGTGAGCTTTCAGTGACGTTGTAGCGCTGAGAGCTCGTTCAAATGGCCGGTACTGCGTTGCTGGTCAGAGCTTCCCCGCGCCGGCCCCTTGGGGGACGACCGTGGCGACCTCGTCTGCCGTGTGCGGCGTGTACTCGTAGAAGTCGCGCGGATTGAACGCGTCGTTGGTCGGTTGAACATGGAACAGCGACTCGGCGCCCGCGGTTAGAGCAACGGCCTTGTTCGTGTCCGTATACGTGAGCTTCCCGCTCGAGTCGCTCTCTTCGCCGTTCAAGTACATCTCTTTGGCGTGGTGAACGAGGTTGCCGTCGGCGTGAACGCTGGCCTCCATGCTCGTCACCAAGAAGTAGGACGCGGTCCGGTTCGGCACGGTGGCGTCGTTGTACAGGAAGTTGTTGAAGACGTGCGCGTGCGCGAAGCGAATGCGGGGGTGGCGCTGACGCGTATTTTGCATGTAGTTGTGGTGATACGTCACGTGCAGCGTGCCGCGATCTTGCGCTCCGTTGCTGTCGTCATGCCCGAGCAGCATGGTCTTGTCCCAATTTTGGATGTGGTTCCAAGAGATGGTGACGTAGTCGGCACCGCGCTTCACGTCGATCGCGCCGTCCGGCCCGCTTGGCATGCCGTGGAAGGTGTTGTGATCGATCCAAACGTGGTGCGAGTAACACTGCACGACGATGCCGTCCGCATCGCTGCTGCTGCCCATCGTGTTCTTGAAGTTCAAATTGCGGATGATGACGTTCGAGACGGGCGGGAAAGTACCCTTGGTTTCCGCCTCGCACATGCCCTCGTCGACGACGGTCCAGCCCGTGACGTCGAAGCCGAGGTGCTCGACCGTCGCGTCCGTGCCGACGCCGATGATCGTCTTGTTGGAAGCGACTCGGAGCTTCTGGTACTTGGCCGTCGCTGGCTTGATGGTGCCTTTGATCTGGACGACGTAAGGCTCGGGCGCGCCCGCGTACATGGCGAGCTCCTCCACCGTCGTCGCGGTAACGACCATGGCGCCGTCACCGCCCGTCGTCGTTTTGAGACCGAAAGCGTCGACCGCCGCGAATCCGACGAGGGTTGCGTCCGGCTTGCCGTCCACGGGAGGTGTGCTGCCGCCGCTGCCGCCGTTACCTGAGCCGTTTCCACCCTGACCGGCGGAAGACGTGCCGCCCGTCGTCGAGGAGGTGCCGCCAGTCGCGGAGGTCGTACCGCCTGTGGGAGAGGTTGCCCCGCCCCCGCCTGAGCTCGTCCCGGCGCTTTGGCTCTGGGTGCCGGCGGCGGACATGGTAACGCTGCCGCCCTGGGAAGTGGACGCGCCGTTACTCGTGGTACCGGCGGAGCCGGAAGGCGTGCCACCGTCGTCCCCGCCGCCACAAGCTCCGAGGGTAATGTAGGTGAGCGATGCTCCCACGCACCACGACTTGGACCGTTCGAGCTTCACGGAAGGGTAATGCCGCCGACGCGCGATCCGATCACTTACCAGGGAGGAACTTGGCGGCCGTGGTCCATGCTTGGAATCTTGCGAACGTGGTGGAAGCGTCGCCTCGGCCTTCGTTCGGTGGAGTCAACGACAGTGTCGCCCTGCGCGGATTTTGCACGACCAGCCGACGCGCAGGCGAACGTTGATTGTTGAGCAAGGATCGGGTCTGAGCGGCACTGTTCCCATCGATAGGGAGCGGGGTGCGTGAGCTCCCTCGCTCCGGAGGGTTCAGCCATGCGTCAACGAAACTTCTTGCTCTTTCTCCTCGCCGTAAACGCCTGCGGACGGACTAGCCACCCGACTGATCAGGAAGCCGAGGGCGGACGCGGAAGCGGCGCCACGGGGAACGGCGGGAGCGCGGGCTCGGCTCGCTCTGCGGAAGCCGGCAGCGCGGGCGACACGGACGAGAGTGCCGGCGCGGCCCCGGGCGGAGCGGGCGCGCTGGGCGGCGCGGCGTTTGGTGGGTCACCGGCCGCGGCTGGGACCCCCGCTGGCGGGGCCCTCGCGGTGGGGGGCTCCGCAGGCGGCGGAACGGGCGGCGGGAGCAGCGAGACGCCCACCAATGCTTACGGGCCTCGTGCGGGGAAGTTCAAGATGGTGGTCTACTCGAAGAGGACCGGGTACCCGCATTCGTCGATCGCGGCCGGCGCGCTCATGCTGCAGGAAATTGCCGCGGCGGTGGGGGCGGAGCCGCCACTCGTGACCGAAGAGAACGCTTTCGTGGACAGCCTCGACGAGTACGAGCTCGTGTTCTTCATGAACACTTCGGGGACCATTCTCAGCGCCGAAGAGAAGACCAAGTTCGAGGCGTGGATGAAGCGAGGCGGCGCATTTTGCGGCACGCATTCAGCCACCGACACCGAATTTGGCTGGCCCTTCTATCAAGAAGTCATCGGGCAGAACTTCGAAGGCCACGGGAACGCCGGCATTCAAGATTCCATCGTGTTCGACGACGAGGCCGCGAACCACCCCGCCGTGCGCGGGTTACCAAACCCGTGGGCACGGGTCGACGAGTGGATGCGTTTCACGAAATGGGGTCAATGGTCGGTCAAACCCGGCTTCCAAATTTTGGCGCGCCGAGCCTCCGACCAGCAACCCATCGTCTGGGTGCGCGAGCATGACAACTACCGGTCTTTCTACACCGGCATCGGGCATGACGCGGCGGTGTTCCAAGACCCGGCCGTGGTCCAGCACGTGACCGGCGGTCTGCTCTGGGCAGTGCGGCGCGAGCACTGCCTGGCCTTCCCGAAACCTCCAGGCTGCCCCTCTCCGTGAAGGCGGCAGGCCTCACCAGCTGATTAACGCAGCTGTTCGACGGTCCGGTGCAGGCGCTCAGCGGCAAGGCTGAGCGTGCGTTGCCAGGCGGGGCGGGCATGGCAGCGCTCATAGTAGGACTCGATGCGGGGGAAGGGCTCCATCAAGTCCGACTTGCGGATGGTGCGCAGTACGTTCGCCATCGCGATGTCCGCCACCGTAAACTCGGCGTGCGCTATCCACTCGCGACCTTCGAGCCGGCGCTCCACACCGTCCAGCCAGCGGGCGGCCAGCTTCTTGGTTTCCGCGAGCACCTTAATTGCGGTCTTGTCCGTGTCGAAGATTTCGATGAGGTCGATTGACTGCAAGGTCGGCGCGACGGTGCTCGCTGCTGCGAAACACCACTGCATGACGGTGGTGCGCCCGTGAAAGTCCGTCGGGACGAGGCGACCCGCCTTTTCGGCGATGTAGAGCAGGATGGCGGTCGACTCGGCGACGACGAAACCGTCGTCCTCGATGACCGGGACCTGATGAAAGGGGCTGAGGCGAGTGTAAGACTCGCTTTCGAGGTCGCCGGCGGTCTGGTCCAGGGCGTGAAAGCGGTATTCCAGCCCGACCTCCTCTAGCGCCCATTGGACGCGGAGATCCTTCGTTTCCCCGTGGCCGCCTTCGAAGATGTCGCCGATTCCGTAAAGCGTGATCATGTCATGACATGCGGCCAGCTTGACGGAACGCAAGTCTGCCCCGACGCTTGATGCGTCCAAAACCCTGAACCACGCCTCGCCTCGCGCTCGCCGAGGGCCGCGGAGCTCGAGACGTGGTTCGGTCGAGGCGACGCGACGCGCGCCGCCTCGGCTTTAGCTCACTTGGCGTACTCGAGAGCTTGCTCGAGCCAGAAGACACCGGCTTTGGGCTCGTTGCGCTCGCACTCGCCGTCCGACTCGCCGGGGCGCTTCAGCCAAAGGAAGCCGTCGGCGAGAGGCTCTCCGGTCTCGGTCGTGGGCGGGAGACCGATTTTGCGACCCGGAGGGTTGCACCACATCTCGGTTATGTTCTTCGCGCCCTCGTACGGGCCAGCGCCGTTGCGGCTGGTGTCCACGACGAAGTGCTTTCCGCCAATCAGCGCGGAGATTTCTTTGCCGTAGGCGACGCACTCCTCGGTCGTGCGGTAATTCGAGGTGTTGAGGGCGAAGCCGCTCGCGTGCTCGACGCCCGCCTTCTTCAAACGGTCGGCCATCTCCGCCGCGGGGACCCACTTGGCGTGACCCGCGTCGATGTAGACGGCGGCTTGCGGGTTCTGGCGAAGAACCTTCACTGCGTCGTTGAAGAGGAAGTAACGCTCCTCTTGCAGCTCGGGCTTCAGGCTCGTGATACCGGGCAGCGCGTCCGGTTCCAGAATGATGGCGACGGGACGATTACCGACGCCGGCGTAAATGTCGCGAATCCACCGCTGGTACTTCTCCTTCGAAGCGAGACCACCCGCGGAAGCGCCCACGCCTTCGGCTACGGCGGCGGCGTCACGGTGCGGAATGTTGTAGGCGATGATGACGGCAACGCTGCCGTCATTCATCGCGCGATCCACGAAGTGTTTGGAGGCGCGGAAGATGTTCGAGTTCCACTCACCCATCCAAAGGCCTTGCGATTGCTTGGCGATCTTGTCCAGCAGCGCGGCCTTTTCCGGTTCCGTCTTGCGGAGGTGGTTCGCTTTCAGGACTACGCTCGCCTCCGGATCTACGAAGAGCTTCGCTCCCTTGAGCGGGTTGGCGGTGACCGGCGGCGGAACGGGAGGGTCGGTGATGGGTGCGTTGTGATCGGGCTGCGAGCTCGAAGGCGTTGCCCCCGAAGCGGGGGAGCTGATGGAGCTCGAGCTGCAGGCGGTCGCGAGGACGAGAGCCGCGCCGAGCGCGAGGATCGACGTGCGGAAAGTAGGAGCGAGAGGGTATGTCATTCTGGGCCGGGCTCTTTCTATCGCAGAACCTAGCAGCGGGCCGGGGCGGCAGCCCTGCAGGCTCCTGCCGTATTCCTGGAGGATCTTCCGAATGTGGCGCGGCTGGGCCCCAGGGCTGGACGAACCCCGTCATTTTTGCGGCATTTTGATTGGATGGGAAGTCCTCAATGACGCGCGGCCGGTCGCTTCCCAAGGGGCGGAAGTGGCGCGTTACGCCGACATTCTCAGGACCGGTTTGATGGTGCGGCCCTCGTCGCTGTCGTCGATAGCTTGATTGATATCGGCGAAGTCATAGAAACTTGACGAGGCGCTCGAGTGGGAAACGACCGTCGCGTTGAAGCTCCATCAAGCTGACGAGAAAGTGAGGGTCTGGCCACCGCCGCCCATGACGCCCACGACCTTCTTGCCGTGAAGTAGCGTGTCGGGGTGGTTCATCTAGACGCTCGCGGTCGCCTTGGCGCCGCCGACCATGGCGCACGTACCGAGGATGCCCAGGGCAGCGATCGCCTCTTACACCAAATTCGAGCCGTTCGTGGCCTCGACGCTGAAGTCGAGGCGCTCCCCGGTCATTTCCTTCAGCTGCGCCACCGTGTCGGGGCCATGCTCGAGCGTGTCAGTCGCACCCAAGCTCTGCGCGAGGGCGAGACGTTCCGGCACGCGGTCGATGGCGATGATTCGAGTGGCCGCGGTCAAGCGCGCTGCCATCACCGCTGCGACTCCAGAGCTGGCGGCGCTTGTCCGCGAATCCGCTGTCGTGGGGTTGGCACAGGGCGGCGAAGGTCACCAAGCGACCTACGCACAAGCTCCGAGCCAGGACCTCTGCCAAGCGGGGGCATTCTTCATCTCGGGTGAACACATTTACCTGTGCCCGGAGGCGTGCCAGGCCGTGCAAGCGGACCCCGCCGCCGCCATCAGCGTGCTCTTCACCTGCGAGAGCACGATCATCGTCAAGTGAGCCGAACGCGCGGTTTGCAGGCGAAGTTTCCGTGCGCTAACCGGGTTCGAAGCACGCGATGTTGGTGGTCAGCTGAAACGTCGAGTCGGTCGACTGGCGCTCGGCGTGGAAAAGGTCGAGCGAGTAGGTTTGCCCGGGAACGATGCCTAGCGCCGCCGCCTGCGCGTCGAGGTCCACCGCCGCCGTCAGGGGCTGGTGCTGGCCGCCAACGTCTAGCGCCAGCTTGCCGTTCACGAAGAGCCACAGGTCGTCGTCGCCTCGGAACTTGAGCAGTTGTCCCGGCACGTACTTGAACCTCACGTGCGCCTCGGTGCTGAAGCTGTAGTTGTGAGCGAGTCCAGGCGAGTTGCCGAAGCCTGCCCCATCCAAAGGAAAGAAAGCGTCTGAATCGAAGCTCCACATGCCGGACGACGGAGTCTTCTCCGTCAAGACCAGCTCACTCGACAGCTCCAAGTTCACGCCGTCCACGGTGTTGAACCATTGGTCGAAAGTGGCCGCGCTGCGGATGGAGTAAGTAGGAGGCGTGATGTCCCACGTCACACAGGCACCGATACTGCACTCTGCGGTGGTGCCGGCCGCGAAGCAGCCGGGCCCGGTAACCACGCGACGTTGGCGCCCCACGATGCCCGGCAGAACGACTCCGCCGCCTGTGTCGGCCGGCCCCGCGAAGACGCGCGGCTTGCGGTCGGCCCCCAACGTTGGTTGCACCAACCCGCATCCGATGTCGTTCCAGCCCTTGAAGTCGGAGCCGTCGTTGTTCTTCACGCCTCGTGCCGACATCTCGAAGTCCTCGTGGCCGTCCGCGACGCCATTGGGCTTGAAGTCGCGGAAGGTGACGGGGAGCGCCGGACGACACGTCGGCTCCATCGCTCCCCCATCGCCCGCGGCTCCGGCAACGTCGGGGGCGCCCCCGGTAGCCTCAGCGCCGCCGCTTTCAGCGCCGCCGAGGGCGTTGTTGCCAGCGCCCGCCCGATCCTCGCCGTGGGTGCCACCCGCGCCGCCCTCGCTCGGGCCCATGCCTCCTTCTCCGGCCGCGCCCCCGTCGGCTGCGGTTGGCTTCACGACGGTAGAACCGCATGCGGCCCCCAGCGTGAGCCAAATCCCTACCCGTAGTCCCCTCGGCAAAATCCACCACGCTGGTGACATGCAGGCTCCGATAGCACGACCTCCACGCGCCACGCGAGGCTCCCCCCGCGCAGCCGGTTCGACGGACGCCTCGAGTTTGACCCTCGAGCCGAACGCCCGCGCCGGGAATGGATCCCGAGCCTCGGATGTCTGCCCAACATGCAGGTCGACATTCGTTGGAAAGGCTTGTCCAAGTCACAATCCCTGGCTGACCACGTGCACCACCGCCTTCGGTTCGCGCTGCACGGCTTTCGGGACAAGGTGCGCACGGTCACGGTGCGCTTCGAAGACACGAACGGTCCTCGTGGCGGCGTGGACAAGCGCTGCAGTGTCGAGCTGACTGGCAGCTTTGGCATCTTCGTTGCCGAAGCCCGCGATGTCGACTTTCAGGCGGCGGCCGACGTGGCTCTGTCGCGCGCCGAACGCGCGCTTTCCAAAGCCAAGAGGGACCGACCTTCGCGTGAACGGCTCGCCGAGCGCGCGACCGCGCCTCGCGCCTGACCGGTCCGAGGCGCCGCTTCGTTCTACGCTCCGGCCGCGACCGCGTCGGCCAAGCGCGGGTACGTCGGCTTGAAGCCTAAGTCCTCGCGAATCCGGCGGCCGTCCATGATTAGCTCGAAGACGCGCCCACGCTCGGGGTCCGAGCCTGTCGGCGGCGGGGCCCCGACGGAGGCGAACAGGGTCGTGAGGTCCGGCGCCTCGTCGTCCACTACGTTGTAGATACGGTAAGAAGGAGAAGCCGCCCCAAGCAAGCGAATGACGGCCTGCGCTACGTCGGCGTGGTGACAGATGGACATGCGTTGACTGGGAAGGAACGTGTTCATCATCGGCACCACGTCGGCGATGTGCGGGTCACCGTCTCCATACACGAAGGGCAGTCGAAGAACGCGTACGTCCAGGCCTTTCGTGGAGAGCAGGAAGCGCTCCGCGGCGAGCTTACTCGCGGGGTAGGCGTCGAGCGGCGCGCAAGGCTCGTCTTCGTTCACGGGGCGGCCGTCCTTGGGCCCGTAGACGAGGCCGGTGCTCATGAAGACGAAGCGCTGCACGGACGCATCCCGAGCGGCGGCGGCGAGGTGTTGCGTGCCGAGGTCGTTGACGGCGTGGGCTTGCTCCGCGGTTGCTCCGCGAAAGAACGCGGCGCAATGGACCACCGCGTCGACCCCGCGCACGGCCGCCGCAAGCGAAGCCGGCTCGAGCAGATCTCCCTGCACGAGCTCGGTGTGGTGTGCACGTACATTGCTGGCGCGCGCCGGGTCGCGCACGAGGGCGCGAACATGGTGGCCGGCTTCCGCGAGTCGTTTCGTGAGTCGGCTACCGACCTTTCCAGTCGCTCCCGTGATGAGGATTTTCATCCCCCGAACGTAGGTAACCGTCTCCAAGCGCGATTGGAAGAAACGGACATGCGCGAGCCAGGGTTGCGCGGGCCTCGCCGCACCCGCACAATTTGCCGATGTTCACGCTCGCCGCTCGCGGCTCGTCGGCTCCTTCCGCCATCGCGGCTCTGCAAGTCGTAGAGCTGGACGCGGATCTGCGCGGCGTTCTGATTCCCCGTGTCGAAGTGCAGGTCGTCGCTCGTTTGGGGCTGGCCGCACGAGGTGGGGTCGACGTCCACGCGCTGGGCGCGCGGCAAACGGTGCATCGGAAGCAACTTCGCCTCGGGCAGCGGGTCGTCTCGGTGCGCCTTCATCTCGGCGCGGCCGAGGCAGTGCTTGGCGCACCCGACGCCGAGCTTGCCGGTCGAGTCGTCTCGCTGGAGGAGCTCTGGGGGCAGAGCGCCGTTTGCCAGCTCCTCGAGCAGTTGGAACGAGCGCGGGGCGGGGACGAGCTTTCTGCGATCCTGGAGGGTGCGATAGCGGAGCGCGTCGCGAAAGCGGGGGCGCGTCGCCCGGGAACGCAGCTCGTGCGGCAAGCCGCGGAACGGCTCACGAGCGCAAATGTGAACGCCGTCGCTTCTGAGCTGGGGGTGAGCGAACGGCACCTTCGTCGCGTCTTTCAAGAAACCATCGGCGTCGGTCCCAAGGCGTTCGCCAAGCTCAGCCGCTTCCGTCGCGCCGTTCGCGTCGCACGCGAGCAAGCGACGCCGAGCTGGGCAACAGTGGCGCTAAGCGCCGGGTACTACGACCAAGCCCATCTCATCCGCGAGTTTCGCACCATTGCCGGTGTGACGCCCCGCGCGCTGCTAGGAGAGCTCCGCGGCGCGCAGGCGATGGACTAGATGACGTAGCTGGGACTCTCGCTTCACAGCCCTTGTGCCGAACGGCCGAGCCAACTGGCCTCGCGGCGAGACGGCGCGGTTGCGCATAAAGGTCACGCCGAAGAGCGCGTTTTTTAGGAACATCGCGGGAACGGGACGTGCAGTGAGGTCCGGCCAACATGAACGCCCTGGCTTGGCTCGCATTGCTGCTCATCGTGATTTGGCTCGTGGCCGTCGTCGCCCTGAAGGTCGTCAGCTTGGCGATTCACTTGGCGCTGCTCGCCGCCGTGGTGCTCCTGGTCGCCTGGGCTCTTCGCCGCGGCAAGGCGTCGGCGAGCTCGTGACCGCGACCGCCATCGCGCCCGCGCTCAGATCCGACCTCGATGGCTCACGCACATGAAGGCGATTGGAAATGACCGACTCCCACGACCGGGATGCCTCAAGGCGGGCATTCGTGCAGGGCACATTGGCGGTTGCGGCCGCCGCGACGTTGAGCGGCGCCGGCTGCTCGCGCAAGCGGGAGGGCAGTGACGTGGCCGCGGAGGCGACTTCGAGCCCCAAGCTCGGTTGGGCCATCGTCGGGCTGGGGAAGTTCACGACGGAGCAGCTGTTGCCGGCGTTCGCGCAGTGCCAGCGCTCACGCCTCGCTGCTTTCGTGACCGGCTCCGCCGAAAAGGGCACGCGCCTCGCCGGGCGCTACGGCGTCGACGAGAAATCCGTCTACAGCTACCAGACCTTCGACAAAATCGCCCAAGACCGAAACGTCGACGTCGTCTACGTGGTGCTTCCCAACTCGATGCACGCCGAATACACGCAGCGCGCCTTCAGGGCCGGCAAGCACGTGATGTGCGAAAAGCCAATGGCCATCAACGAAGCCGAGTGCAGCGCGATGATCGCTGCTGGCAAGGCAGCCGGTAAGCGTTTGATGATCGCCTACCGCGCGCAGTTCGAGTCGCACAACCGCGCCGCCATCGAGCTCGTGCGAGCCGGAGAGCTGGGCCGCATCAAACTGGTCATCGCCGACCATTGCCGCACCATCGACCCCAAGGACCCGGCCGACCAGTGGCGAGTCCGACGAGCCCTGTCAGGCGGCGGGTCGCTCGTGGATATCGGCATCTACAGCTTGCAAGCGGCTCGCTACATCTTCGGCGAGGAGCCCACCGAGGTCAGCGCGCAACTGGCTAGCACGCCTTCCGACCCGCGGTTTACGGAGGTGGAAGAGAGCGCCTTGTTCAGCCTGCGCTTTCCGAGCGGCGGTCTCGCCAACTGCAGCTCCAGCTACGGGACGACCAATGTGAAACGCTACCGGGTCATCGGCGAGAAGGGGTACGCCGAGCTCGATCCCGCCACTGCTTATGAAGGCAACACCCTTCGAGTGGCCAAGGGCGGCGCGGCAGAGGCGCGAGCAGTGCCCGCTACCAACCAATTCACCGCCGAGATTGACCATTTGTCCGAGTGCATTCAGCTCGGGAAGGAACCTCGCACGCCCGGCGAGGAGGGGCTCCGGGACGTGCGAATCATGCAGGCGATTTACGCTTCCGCACGCGAAGGCAAGTCCGTTAAACTGACGTAGCCGAAGTCCAAAGAAGGCGCGCGTACTGAGGGCTGGTGAGACCGGTTCCGCAGGCTGCGGTCCGTGGTAAAGAACGAGCTGCGATGAAGATGTTATCGTGCTTACTGATCGGGGCCATGGGAGTGGGCTGTAGCTCTTCCGAGCGAGATTTCGGGGAGGGCGCCGGTGAAGCGGCTGGCAGCGGCGCCTCCTCGAAAGGCGGCGACAAGTCGACGGGGGGAGGTTCGAGCTCCGAGTCAGGTGCTGGAAGCGGCGATCCGGCTACGGGCGGCTCCGAGGCGAGCGGCAACGGCGGCGCTCCTGGAGGTGGCTCGGAAACGGCTGGCGCTTCGGGTGCTTCGAGCACGCCTGGCTCGGCGGGCGAAGCCGGAACTGACGGCGGGTCGGAGGCGTGCGAAGACGCGCAGACGTATTGCTCAGGGACGGCGAGCTGCAGCGACTTGACGACGGATGCGAAGAACTGCGGTCGCTGCGGGCACGATTGTGGCGCGTCCTCCGCGTGCGACAATTCGCGCTGCTCACCTGCGCCCATCGTTACGGGGTTGGACAAGGCGCAAGGCTTCGACGTCTCCGCCAAGGGCGTGTTCTATACGACCGACAACACCGTTCAGCATTGCACCAATCCCGCCAAGTGCGCGGCCACGGTGCAGCAAGTCGGAACGCCCGGCTCCGCCTCGACCCTCGCCGTGACCAAGACGCTAGCGGTCGACATGGTTGGCTTCTTCGGAAAAATCGCGGTTTCCGATAAGTACGCGGGCTACATCTCCTGTCCCGCCAGCGGCTGCGGCGCTCAATCGCTTGCCAACCCAGGTCCCTCCGGCGCGGTCACGGGCCTGCTGGGCGACGGCGCAGACCTTTTCTATCAATCGAGCGGCAGCGCAGACCCCAGCCTCAGCGCCCTGAGCAAGCTGACTGGCAATGCGGATGGAACGCAAGGCACGAGGCTAGCCATCGGTAACCGCGCCCTGGCGCCCGCGCGCATCGCCGTGGACAACGACTACGTCTACTATGTCCGAGTCGACACGAACGACCTCGCCAACGTCGTGGCGTGCAGCCGCGCCGAGGGATGCGGCACTACTTACGCGAGCTTCGACACGGGCGTGCCGACCAACTTCGCCGCGTACGGAGGAACGCTGTACTGGCAGAACGGCATCCAGCTGAAGCGCTGCAAGGCGACGGACCCCGGAGCGACGGAGCTTGTCACGAGCCTGCCCAACGCTCACGACAAAGACATGCTGATCGACGGCAAGAACATCTACTGGCTAACCGCCACGAGTGTCGTCTACTGCGCGCTGCCGAGCTGCACTGGGGGCGTCAAAACGCTCGTCAGCGGTTTGGCGTCGCCCAGCGTGCTCCGCATGACGGAAGATTCTTTGTACTGGCTCATTCCGAGTGCCTCGGGGCAGGCGACGGGCGGCATCTACCGCGTCGCCAAGCCATGAAGCCGTGGACGGCGAGAGGCGTAGCCGCGACGCCTCGCTCGTCGCGGCGTGCGATTAGAAGCTGCCCCTGATGCCGAGGTAGTTGGTGCCGATGACGGGAGTGACGCGCGCGCCGCTTTGGACCGTGCTGCGGTTCTGATCCAGGATGAGCAGCGTGATCCCGGCGGCGAGGCCCACGCCGCCCGTGACGAGGCCGGCGATGCCGATGCCTTGCTGTAGGGTCGCGTCGTCGTCCAACTTGGTGATCTCTTGCTCGTCCTCTTTCAGACAGGTCGGCCTGCACTTGGCGTCTGCCGCTTCCTTGGAGTCGCTGCTCTTCATGAGAAAGAGAGTGCCGACGATGCCGCCCGCGACCGCCACGCCGAAGCCGGCGATCGAGCCGACCAGCAACGGGCGCCCACCGCTCGCGCCGCCGTCGCCGTGAGCCGGGGTACGGAGCGAGCCGCTGCCCGAGAGAGCGCCGCTCCCGGCCGTGCCCGGCGCCGGGTCCTTTTTCACGTAGCCTGGAATGTCGCGCAGGGTGAGCAGCACTGTCTCCCGCGCGCCGTCGCGCAGCTTGATGGACGAGGCGGAGCTCTCCATGCCCTCGGCCGTTGCCTGGTAGCTGTATTCCCCGGGGTTACTGGGCGTCGGCACGCCCAATAGCTCCGCCGGCATGGGCTGGCCGTTGCGTGTGACGACCACCGACGAGGCGCCGGCACCACCCTGTACGACGACCGAAACATAGCCGATGCGGGGCTCGAGCTCGGCCAGCTCTTTTTCGCCCATTTGGACCGCGTCACGGAACGGCCGGGGCGCAGAATCCGGCAGTTGCTCGCGGGTCAGGGTGAGGTACAGCTCGCGCGCCTCCACGAGGTGGCCCAACTTCACGTGAGAGCGCGCCGCGTACAACAGGTGGGGCGGGGCGTGGACGAGCCGCTCGGCGCGCTCGAACAGGTCCGCCGCTTCGGCATATTTTCCAGCGTCGAAGGCGTCGCCCCCGGCTTCGGCCGCGGCGCGCGCGCCCGCCTTTTGCTCCTTGGTTTGCGCCCCGGCCGGGGCCGCGCTAACCAGGGAAACGGCAATGAGGACGGGTCCAATCGCGGAAAAGGGATTCACGGGCGGCATGTTAGTCGGGGTTTGGGCGTAGCACTACGGGATCGGGAGGAGCCAAGTGAGCATCGAAGTCGGCCAGGTCATCGACGGGAAGTACCGCGTCGTCAAGCTCCTCGGACAAGGCGGCATGGGAGCCGTCTACCTGGCAGAGCACATGGTAATCGGGCGTCGCGTTGCGCTCAAGGTGTTGCTCGGCAGCGTCGCCGGTAACGAGAACGCGGTCGCTCGCTTCGAGCGCGAGGCGCAGGCTGCCGCCCGCATCGGTAACGACCACATCCTGGAGATCTTCGACTTCGGCTCGCTGCCGGACGGCGCTCGCTACATGGTCTGCGAGTACCTCGAGGGTGAGACCCTAGCCGGCCGGCTCGAGCGCGAGCAGCGCATGGCCCCCGTCGCGCTGGTGAACATCGCGCGGCAACTTTTGAGCGGCCTCGGCGCAGCGCACGACGCGGGCGTCGTGCATCGTGACCTCAAGCCGGAGAACGTGTTCGTCCTGCGACAAAAGGCAGGCCTGACCGACTTCGTGAAGATCATCGACTTCGGCATCTCGAAGTTCTCGTCGCTGACGGCGGCGGATGGCCTGCAGATGACGGCCACCGGCATCGTCGTTGGCACCCCCTGTTACCTTTCCCCGGAGCAAGCGCGCGGGAGCCGCGAGGCCGACGCCCGCAGCGACCTCTACGCAGTGGGCGTGATCTTGTACGAGTGCGTGACGGGCCAGCTTCCGTTCAACGCGCAAAACGTGAACGATCTCCTCTTCAAGATCGTGCTGGAGTCTCCGCGCCCGCTGCGCGAGGTCGCCCCCGACGTGGACCCCGCCTTCGCTCACATCATCGCGACGGCGATGGCGCGTGATCCCGACCACCGCTTTCAATCGGCGAACGCTTTCATCTCCGCGCTGGACGCTTGGGCCACGGAGCGCGGCATTGCGAAGTCGGTACGAGCCAGCGGCGTCAACCCGTCGGCGGACGGCGTGGCGGCTCAGTCTGCGGACGTGAAGGTCCCGACCGGGCCGACACGTTCGATAGCTCCCACGCCCGGTACCTGGGCGGACTCGCATGTCTCGGTCTCCGCGTTCAAGCCGCGCCCTCGGCGTACCGGTCTCATCGCGGTGCTAGGCGCACTCGCGGGCGTCCTGCTCGTTGGAGGAGCGTTCGCGCTGCTTCGCGGTAATGACCCGGTGAGCGCTCCCACAGCCGCTTCGGGGACTCCGTCGGCAGCAAGCGCCGCCGTGAGCGCGACGGCGCGGGCAGACCTTGCCGTGACGCTCCCCGCTGAGCCCGCGTCACCTCCCGCGCCGGTGGACTCGCCTCCGCGCGACGTGCGCGACGTGCGCGACGTGCGCGACGTGGAAGACGTCGCCCCGAACGTGGCAAGCAAGTCTCCTCCGCCGGCCGCTCCGCGCGTGTTCACGGCTCCGAAGAGAACGTCGCAGCAGCCGAAGAAGCCGACTGCCAGTGCCGCCGCCGCGCCTGCACCCGCGCCTGCACCGACGCCCGCCGCCAAGCCGGCGACAACGGCGAAGCGCGCGCGCGACTACGGCTACTGAGCGGCCGCTGACGGCGCGGAGCCGCCGAGCAGGGCTGCGATGCGCGGGGCGACGGCGCCGGTGAGCTTGTCGAAGCCTTCGGGAGTTGGATGCACGAAGTCGCGCAAGGTCGCCTTGGAGATGCTGCCGTCCGGCTCGAGCAGAACCGAGCCAACGTCCAGAAACTCCACCTTGCCGGGCGAAGCCAGGCCGGCAATCAAGCGATTGGCTTGGCGGATCCGCTCGCGCAAAGGGTCGCTCGCTTTCTCGCGAGCCGGTAGCACCGCGAGCAGCAAGACTCGAATGCCGGGTAAACGTGACTGCGTCGCGCTCACGATGGCGCGCACGCCGTCGGCGGTGGCTTCGGGGGTGAAGCCGCCGGCCAAGTTGTTGATGCCGATCATGACCACCACCAGCTCTGGATGGGTGCCGTCCAGCGCGCCATGGCCCACTCGCCAGATCACGTTTTGCGTCGTGTCACCGACGATACCTAGGTTCAGCGGCGAGTACTTGGCGAGCTCGGCCTTGTAGGACGGCGCGAAGCCCCAGCCCTCCGTGATGGAGTCGCCCAGCAGCACCACCTTGGCGCGAGGGCGATGCGGCGCGCGCAGCTGCCGCTCGTGTTGGGCCCGCCACGGTTCCGAGATGAGCCACGGCTGCTCGCCCACGCGCGGCACGGCGCGATTGGCGACGTTCTGAGGAAAGGCGGCCTGCGGCTTCAGCAGCTGCAGCTTCGGCTGCTCGTCGTCCGCGGGCGGGGCGAGGAGCGTGAGCGGCTCCGCTTCCGCCGCGGTGTTCGTAGCGGGCGGCGTAGCCGGTGCGGGCTCGCTGGCGGGTGCGGTGTCGGTCGAGACCGACGCGGGGGCAGGGGCGGCGGCAAGCGCCGGGGGCGGGCTCGGTACGGGAGCTCGAGAAGAGGGCTCCGGTGGCGTACCGCGGCGAGAGATGGCCAAGACACCCGCGAGCGCGAGCGTTAGCAACGCCGCGCCAAAGGCTGCCAGTAGCCACGGGCTCCGCGGGCGCGCCGCGCTCAGGCCGCGGTCAAGGCGAGACTCGGCCGTGCCGACACGCAGCAGCGCAAATCCAAAGCGCAGCTCATCGCCGGCGCGGACGGGGCTGAGCTCGCTACCCAGCGGGCGGCCCTGCACGTGAGCGGTCGCTTCTCCGCTCGCCGCGAAGAGCTGCCGACCATCGAAGCTCAACCACAGGTGCACAGGGACCACTCCCGGCCCCGAAACGCGCCAGTCGCCCTGCGCGCCGATGGACAGGGGCGGCGAAGGCTCGCCCGCCGCGAACACCCAGCGCTCTTGCTGGGTATGCCCCCTCGCGACGGTGACGATGATGCCGGCGCGCTCGGTTCGGGGCGCGCTACGCACCGCGGGCCCCACACGGCGACTCGGCATGCTCCACCAGCCTGGACTGACTCGTCGGCGGTCGTCAAGACGTTGCCGGTTCCTGCGTGACGCCGCTTCACGGCAACCGCGCGAGCCACGCCCGCTCGACGCCGTCCAAAGTGCCGTTGCCGCCGATCGTCTTGCCGTCGGCAGAAACGGCGTCGGCCGAAGTCAGGGTCCACTCCGAGGCCGCTCCCGGAGACAGCTCGAACAGCACGTCCGCGACAAGGCGTGGGCCCTCGGTCTGGCTCCACACCATCGCGGCCGGTCCGGAGTTTCCGACGATGACCGAGCCATCTTCGTTCGCGCTCTCGCCGCTGCCCAAGATGTCGAGCAGCTCGGGCAGGTTCGTGCCGATCCAGCGGGCGGCTTGAGGCCCTACCGCGCCTACGACGACGTTTCCGTCGCGGCTAATACCGCGACCGCGGCCCTCCTCGGCGCCCGACGTCGGCAAGCGAATCCAACCGCTGGCGAGCGTCCAACGAATCGCGGCGCTGGGATCGTAAGAATAGCCGGCTACGACTTTGCCGTCTCCGCTCGCGGCCAGTGCATAAATCTCGCCGCCCGCGGAGCCCAGGAGCACGGGCCCGGAGGGGTCCCAGCGAATTCCTCGTGGCGAGCCGTTGGAGGATTCGGAGCTGCCGAACAACGTGAGACCGTCGTCCGCGACGGCGGTCGCGCGGGCGGGACGTTGCTCGTCGTCATAGACGAAGCCGCTATACGACTGGCTTCGTTGCCCGTTGAGCCAGCGCTGGCCGACGGAGGGCTGACCCGGGTCCTGAACGCGGCCGACGACGACGGTTCCGTCGCGCGACACCGCCAAGGCTTCCGAGACCGCGCCGTCGGACTGCAGCGGCTTCGTGCCCATGGAAGGCTTCCACCAAAACGCCTTTTCACCTTCGGCGTCCCAGCACGTGCCTACCGCCACGCCGCCGTTGCCGCTCAGCGCTTCGAGCCGGCAACCCGTGGCGTTCTCCAGCAGCGGTAGCGGCTCGAACAAACGCACGTCGCATTGGTCGCCCTCGAATCCCGACGCGCATTCGCACGTGAACGAAGCGACGCCGTCGCGGCACATGCCGGCGTTGGCGCACGGGTTCGGTGAGCAATCGTCCACGTTCTGCTGGCAGCGCTCGCCCTCGAAGCCTTCCGCGCAGTCGCACGTGAAAACGGTTCCGGAGTGCTCGCAGCTACCACCGTTGAGGCACGGAGAGTCCTCGCACGGAGCGGCGCTGGCGACGCCGGCGCTCGCGCCCTCGCCCCCAAGCGTCGCCTCGCCCGCCGCGCCGCCGCTGCCGACCTCCGTCGGTGGCTGCCCGGACGCCCCCGGCGCGCCGACGTCGCCGCCGCTCCCCGACGCGAACGTGGGGGCGGCGAAGTCGCGTTCGGACGAGCTGCACGCGGCCATCGCGCCTCCCGCGACCGCAGACCATGTCAGCCAGCGCCAGCCAGGGTGAAAGAATCGCATGATCGCGGCTTACCGACGTCCTCGGCTCGTTTCAAGGCAATGCTTTGCGAGCTCGGGCGCGCTTGGAGCATTGGAAGCACGACTTACGAGCGCCTGAACCCTCTCGTTCGTGTGGACGGCTCGCGCGTCTCGGACCAATGTTTGAGCTATGCGCTTCAAGCTCGTACTCCCGGCGCAGTCTCGCGCCAATTGGCCCCTCGTCACGCCCCTTCGCTACTTGGCGACCTTTTTGATAGTGTTGCCGGATAGCCAGTAGACGCCGGTGGCGTCGTGGACGACGGAGGTGGCGCAGGTGGTGGAGGGGTCGATGGCTAGGCGGCGTAGAGTGCCGCCCGCGACGGGGATGCTGTAGATTTCGGAGCCACCGGTGCAGGTGCCGTTCGTGGCATTGGTGTGGAAGAAGTAGGCGGTGGTTGCGTCGCTGACGATCCGGTAGGCGGACCCTTCTTGCAGGGTGGCGGCGGTTCCGCCGGTTGCGCTTGCGCTGATCTTGGCGACCCGCGTGGAGCTCGCCAGCACGAGCTGGGTGCCAGCCAGCGCGAGGTCATCGAAGGTCTCGCCGCTGCTGGCTGAGGTGATCGTCGCGCCTTCACCGCTCGCGATCGGCACTCGGGTGAGGGTCGAGCCACTCCCGCTCAGCAGGTATACGTTGGAATTGTCGACAGTGAAGCTGCTGGCGTTGACGTTGAGGGAGGAGATGAGGATCGTGCCCGAGCCGCCGCTCTTCGGCGCGATCATGATGTAGTTGCTCGACAACGTGCTGCCGGTGATGATGCTGGTGCTGTTCGTTCGGATCCGTAGAGGAGCGTAGATGGCGTCCTGAGCAATCGAGGTGAAGTTTCCGCCCAAAATGCTCATGCGGGCGACATCGTCGGGGGTGCTGTTGCTGCCCTGGTTCGCGTAAATGAACGACCCGTCCGCGTGGATCTGAAACACGGAATTTGGGGCCGGCATGTTGGTCAGCTCCGCTACTGCTCCGCCGCCCGTGGAAATCGAGAACACTTTGGTGGCCGTGTCCGCCGTCTGCAAGAAGTACAGGAACTGCGTGCCGATGGTGAGCGACCTGACCCTCTCCTCCCGTGTGGTCAGCGTGAAGGGGGTGCAGGAGCCGCAGGTACCGGCCGCGGTGCAGCAGCCGTTGAGGCAGGAAGCGCGCGTGCACACGCAGGCGCCGCCCTGGCACTCCACGTTGCTGCCGCACGACGTGCCGTTCGCGGCGTTCGGGGTGGAGCAGGCGCCAGTGCTGGTGTCGCAGGTGCCGAGCATTTTGCAAGCGGCGGGCGCGGGGCATGCCTTGGCTGGGGCGGAGCCGCACACCCCTGCCGTGCACGTGTCGGCGGTGCAGGCGTTGCTATCGATGTTCGAGCAGGCCGTGCCGTTCGTCTTGTTCGGGTACGTACACTTCCCGGTGGCGGAGTTGCATGTGCCAGGGTTGGTGTGGCACTGGTCGGCGGCGTTGCACGTGACGTTCAAGCATGGATCCGCCTTGCACGCGCCCATGGCGCACCCAAACTCACAAGCTTGGTCGGCGGCGGTGTAGCTGCAGGCTCCTTCGCTGCAGGTACCAGACGCAAGGTACGTCGTGAGCGTGTCCGCGTCTTTGCAGATGGCGACGGGCGGCGTGGTGCACGTGATGCCGATGCAAGGGTCGGTGGTGCAGGCGCCAGCGACACAGTCGCACTCGATGAGACGCGTTGGGTATTCGCAAACGCCGGCGTCACAGCTGCCGATCTTGTCGTAGCTTCTGAACTGACCGGCCCTTTCGCAAGTGTCCGCGGGCGGCATGTCGCAGGCCACGCCGAGGCAAAGATCGGGCGGAGTGGGGTCGCCGCCCATCCCCGCGTCTCCGCCGCTGCCGCTAACGTTCAGGCTGCCGCCGCTGCCGCCTTCTAAAGGTTGCGAGCCCCCGGCTCCACTCGAGGCAGGCCCGCCGCCGCCAGCGCCCGCTCGCGCGCTATCCTGACCTGCGGAACCCGCGGTCGAGGAGCTGACAAACGTGCGATCGGGCCCGCAACCCGCGTAAAGCAATCCCGCCACCACGACGACGACCCTGCGACTCATAAGCCGCTCTGCCACGGATAGGGCCCGTCGACAACGCCGAACTCCGCGGTCGGGGCTTGGCAATGGCCTCGCCGCTCGGGCGCCCCGCCTTTGGAGCGCCCGAGCACTCAGCGGCCGTCAGCGAGCTACTGGCAGCCGACCTGAGTGTCGTTGATGGCGAGGTCATCGATCCACATGACGAACGGGCGAAGCACCGCTTCATCCTGGTAGTGCGTGGCCCCGACCAGGATGGATGTGTAGGCCGACATCTGAGCCTCCTGCCCGGTGAAGGCGAGTTCGTCGACTTCTTCCGCGTCGTGAAAGAAACGATAGCTCTTCGTAGAAACGTCTACGAACCATTCGGCGCAGTGCCACTGGTCATCGAACTCCCAGTCGTACGCGGTGTCCTTTCCACCCTGGTCGTTTGGGTTGTTGTAGAGCCACTGGTGCTTCATCGAGTACCCCGGTGTGTTGCCGGGTTCTTGTACGGTGTCGACGACGCGGTTCTCGCTCGCGCCGAAGAGACCGACGAAGGTGACGTGAAAATAGGCGCTTGGCGTGACCCCCGCCGGGACCTTCACCTTGTAGAACACGCGGCCCCAATGCTTGGTCGCGGTCGCGCCGAGGCTGGCGAGGCTCTTTTCGATGCGACTGATGCCCTTGGTGTCGGAGGTGCTCATGAGCGCCTTGGCTCCCGAGCGAAACTCCTCCGTCGAGATGACTTGGTCATCGGGTGATTCGGCGCCATAGCCTCGCTTGCGCGTCCAGCCGGCAGGCAGCGTAGTTCCGTCGCCGGCCTCGAAGTCTTCACAGAGCTTGTAGGTCTTGCCGGCACAGCCCAAGCCCGAGTTGCCGCCAGAGGAGCTGCCGCTACCGCCAGTGGTCGTTCCGCCGCTCGTCACTCCTCCGGTCGTCATTCCGCCCGTCCCGCCGGAAGTGCTGCCGGCGCTCGAAGTGCCGCCGATTCCGGTCGAGCCGCCGCTCGGAGTACCGGCGCCGCCCGTCCCGCCGCTAGCGGAGCTCGTGCCGGCGGCGCCGGACGTGCCGCCAGCGGTCGAGCCAGAGCCACCGCCCCCCGCCGGCGCGGGATCGGAGCTACAAGCAAGGAACAGGCTGCAGGGACCGAGTAACGCTCCCCATCGTGAAAATTGCGCGCAGGAACCCGGGCGGGAAAAAGCCATCTCTTAAAGTGCGCCAATCTCGCCAAAACGGTCCACAAAAAACGTGCCTTCGACGCTTGCCGACGCGGCTCTCTGGCCGTGCCGTTGAACCTTTCAAGTCTAATTAATCGGCCAGGGCGTCACCATGCGCGCAAGCAGCCGGCTTTCACTACCGCCCCTGGGCTAAGGCGTTGAAGAGGACGTTCTCGGTCGTCGTCGAAACATGCCCTCGTCCGCGGCGGACGCATGCGCCTGCTGGCGCTCATCACCGGCCGCAGAGCGTGGCGTGGTTCCTGTGACACCGAGGCGAGCCGACGTGGCCACACGATCACGCTCCGCCCCGAGACCAGACCGTACTTCAAGAGCATGGTCGTACGCCGTCGACCCGGCGCCAGCTAGCGAAGGCTCGCGTTTGGCGCTGGAGGATGAGCTCCGCGAGACATTCGCTCGTTGCAAACTGTGGCAACCTTACGTCGACCCGCCAAGCGATCTCGCGCTCGACGACACCCAGATCGGCTGCATGTAACGAAGCCCTGTACCGAGGGCGCGCGCCGTTGGGTTGGCGCGCCCCTTCGGCTCAGGTCACGCTCCGCTCAAAGCTTGGGCGGCCGAACCGGGTTGATGCAGCCCTGGGCCCAATTCGATACGACGACGTTCACGTCGTCCTTGTCGACCCAGCCGTCGCGGCTCACGTCTGCGCGGATGGCGATCTGCAGCGGTAAAACGGCTCGTTGCAGCCACACGTCCCGCTGCTTGATGATGTTCAAGTCGGCCTGATCGGTGCAGCCGCTGTCGTCGACATCGCCCGGCAGACGGTGGTAGGTGCCGAACACGGTGCCGTCAATCGTCGCCACTTCCCGGAACTTCGACTTCGTGGTCGACGTGCCGAGCGCCTTGAAGAACGCTAGATCCGTAGCTGGCATCGACGAATAGTAACTCGTCGAGCTCGCGGCCACGGCCGCCATCGTGGCCGTGGCCTTGCTGGCCTTGGTGGTGATGGTGACGCGCGTAGGCGGCGCCTGCAGCATTTGGTTCACGGTCGTGTCGGTAATCTCTGACGGCGTGAACAGCTGCATGCTGCTCGAGGGGCCGGACATCGCGCTCATGGTGTTGAGGTTTTCAGGGTACAGCTTGTAATGAACGCCCACGTTCCAAGTCACCTTGTACGTGTCTCGAAGCTTGGTCTTGAACGTGGTTTCGGTCGTGTTCGGTAGTGGGCTTGCCACCGCAGTAGCCAAAGGCTGATTGAGCTTGTCGAGCTTGCGTACGACCTTGGCCTGCCAGCTAGCGAGCGACATGCCCCATTCGTTGCCGTTCGCCACGTTCGTCTGATAGGTCCAGGGCACCGGCGTGAGACTGTTGCCGTCGCCGGAGCAAAGGTCAGCGGACACGTTTTCGCCGGCGTCGGATTCGAAGACGATCGTCTTGTTCGTGATGGCCCCGACGGACGCGAAGATGCTTTGCATCGTCGCGCAGAGTGTGTCGGCGAGCGGCGTCAGCCACTCTCCCAGCGGC